>CAZICR010000178.1:0-3506 GCA_964537795.1 uncultured Cellvibrionaceae bacterium
GTTACTGGACAAAAATAGTCAGGATTCTATTTTTATCACTATAGGTAAAGATCAGGTTAATGTCTTGAAATCGGCCGAAAAAATTGTTTTGGTTAAAGCAATATTAACCGAGAAAACAGCATTTTCTGTTAAAGCGGATATGGAAATTTATAATCTTCAAGGTGAATGTCTGGCTTATGTAAAAGGCTATACCATGAAGTCTGTAGCAAGACACCTGCTGAATCCTGATGTTGAAATATCTACGGCAAATATTCAAATGCCGGCAACAAAATCAACTATAGATAATCACGCGATTGCTAATTGGCTATATGTCAATCAATGGAATGAGATAAAACTAAATAAGCAATCAGATTTACATAATACATCCTGGCTGATCACTGGAAGTGAATCTATTCATGACAGTGAGTCTGCACAAATGATTGCAGAGATTATTAAGAAATCCGGTGGTGTAACACAAGTAGTTGACCGATTAGAAGTGATAGGGAGTATCGATGCTTTCATTAAATCTTATCCATCACAAAAAATAGCGGTGATTTATCTGGCTACTGACTATTCACGATTGGATAACACCAGTCAGGTGGATCAAATCAGTCATTCAGTTGAAGAACATTATTGTTATTTAACAGAAATCATTAAGGCTATCCCTATTGTTGATAATCGGATTAGTCTGTTTACCTTTACCAAAGGTAGCGTTCTTGTCGATAAATCGGAACCCTATCTCAATATATCGACCTCTGTTCTTTGGGGAGCAGGTCGCAGTATTTTATTGGAAAGGCCCGACTTGCGTTTTGCCAATATTGATTTGGATCCGGTATTTCCAATTGAAAATGCTGAACTATTAAATGTTATTTTGAGCGATGCTTATGGACATGAAGATCAATACGCTATTCGCGATGGAAAGGTGTTTGTTAATCGACTGCAAAAGCAGAATTTACACAATAATGAGAATCAAGGGGTAGAGCAGCTACCAATAGATTTCAATCAAAACTTTAAGTTGGCAATTAATGAGCAGGGAACTATTGATAATCTTTATTTCAAACCTGTTGTTGCAGAAGAATTGAATGACGATGAAGTGGAAATTGAAACCTCTGCTGCTGCGCTGAATTTCTCTGATGTAGTAACAGCTCTGGATTTAATCGATATCTCAATTGTTAATGGAAAAGGAAATGATGAATGTCGATTTGGCGTTGATACGGTTGGTCGAATTTCCCGTATAGGAAAAGCTGTCACAGGTTATCAAATCGGTGATTGGGTTATGGGTTTTGCTCCAGGTTGTTTGGCCAAACGCGTTAAAGTACATCATCAATGCATTGTTCATAAACCGGATAATTTTAGTGTTTATGAAAGCGCCACCATCCCCACAGCATTTTTGACAGCCTATTATGGATTAATAACTCTGGCGAAGATGAAAAAGGGTGACAAGGTACTCATCCATGCAGCCGCTGGCGGAGTTGGAATTGCTGCTATTAATTTAGCCAATATTATAGGCGCTGAAGTCTATGCAACGGCCAGTCATGCAAAATGGCCTTTGTTAAAAAGCTTGGGTGTAAAGCATATTTACAATTCACGCACGCTGGAATTTGCAGACGACATTCTTAAAGATACCAAGGGTGAAGGAGTTGATCTAATACTCAATTCTTTTATTGGTGAATATATAACAAAGAATATTGGTGTTTTAAAAGAAAACGGACGATTTGTAGAAATTGGTGAGCGAGAGATATTAACGACTGAACAAGTTAATAGTTTCAAAAAGCCATTTAGTTATTATTCATTTACTCTATTTGAAATCAGTCGTGACCACCCTGAACAAATTAGTGCTATGTTCAATGAAATGTCACCTTATTGGAGATCCAAACAATTTACCGGAATTCCTTTCCAGCTTTTCCAAGCTGCTGATGTCAAAAATGCTTTCCGTATGATGCAACAAGGGTTGCATAAAGGAAGATTGATTATCGGATTGGAAGATCCGAAAACGGTTGAAAGAAAAGCTGATATAAAAAATTCATCGGCACTATTAATTACCGGTGGTATGGGAGGAATTGGTTGGGCCTGCACACAATGGCTAGCCTCAGCGTCCGTTCAACATATTTTCTTGATGGGACGCGGTAAATTAACTGACGGGATTGCAGAAAAAATCCAATCACTTTCCCAATATGGAAAAAACATTGAATATTTTTCAGGTGATGTTGCAAATCTTCAGGATGTTGAAAGTGTTATTCAAAAAATTGCAGATAAAGGAGTTAAGTTAACCGGTATTTTGCATACGGCCGGCGTTATGAAAAATTCATTGATTGCCAACGAAACTCTGGATGACTCACGATCAGTATTCGCAGCCAAAGTATCCGGTAGTTGGAATTTGCATCAAGCAACCCGACTATTGAATTTGGATTTCTTTATCTGTTTTTCATCAATGACCTCATTGATCGGGGCGGCAGGTGCCGCAAGTTATGCGGCAGCTAATAGTTTTGTTGACAGTTTGATGGCATACCGTAAAAGTCTGGGCTTGAATGCACAAGCGATTAATTGGTGCGCATGGGAAGAGGTAGGTATGTTGACCCGACTGAATGAGGCAGCACAGGATTATTGGCGAGAAAATGGTATGCAAGCACTGCCTAATCAAGTTGCATTGGATATTTTCGAAAAATTATCCAAATCTACTGCATCCAATATTGCTGTTCTACCTGCAAATTGGGATCTCTGGAACAAGCAATATGAGCGATTGCCATCGGCATTAATTGATCTGGAAGTTAAATCGGATGAAACAGAATCGGAGCTGGTAAATAAATCACCAATCAGTACACAGAAACAAGCGAATCAGAATGATGATATTCATTTATTAGTGAGCAATAGCATTCGAAAAGTTCTGCGATTGGATTCTTCATCGTTGTTAAATGATTACACATCCTTTAAAGAGATGGGCATAGATTCCCTTATGTCGGTTGAGTTGCGAAATATTATTTCAAAATCATTGGGTATAAAATTGTCAAGCACACTGTTATACAATTATTCAAATATTCATTCTTTAACAGAACATTTGACTACAGAAACTGCCAATAGAAAAATCACTACCAGTATTCAACAAGTTAAAACCACCAAGTCGGAAATTGATACTAAATCCTTATTGCAAGAGCAATTGAAATCTTTGCTTAGGCTCAATGCTGACTCTGTTATTGACGAGCAAGAGTCTTTTAAAAATATGGGTATAGATTCGCTGATGTCAGTGGAATTACGAAATAAACTGTCTAAAGCTCTGGGGGTCAAGTTATCGAGTACATTGTTGTTTAATTACACTAATGTTTCTCTTTTAGCAGAGCACCTGCATATGTTAATTCATCAGAATGTTGAAAAGTTATCGGTAATTAAAGCTCCTGAAATTAAATCCATAGAAACTTCATCATCAGCTAAGACCGTGACGCCAATTCAGAAGCAGGACCAACAACAGGAGTTAAGTATAGAGAAACTCAGGTCATTACTTGATGAGAAGTTAATGGAGGAGATGGATTAAT
>CAZICR010000178.1:3606-6548 GCA_964537795.1 uncultured Cellvibrionaceae bacterium
TTTTCTTGCGAGGGATAGGGCATATGTTTGGTGGTAAAAATCAAGGAGGTTTTTGCTACCTTACGGAGTTACTTCCGCAAAATCCAGATTCTGAAGATCCTTGATTGGTGCAATCTTTGCTATCATGCGCCCCAAAGTTTTATAGGCATAGATCCAATGTCAGCTCTTTGGTCAGAATACAAACAATCCCTATCCAATGTGATGGTGAAAGATCGCCATGCTTTGTCACGTCGGTTGAGTGAGATAGAGAAGTTGGCGCGGGGGCAAAAGCCGTTTGAGGAATCCTTGGAGAAATGGATTGTAAAGCGTGATGCTTCTGTGGCTCAGGTGGTTGTGCGTCAGGCGTTGATTCCATCTGAGATTGAATTTCCTAATCTTCCTGTCTGTGAAAGGCGTGATGAAATTGCAGACTTGATTGCCAAACATCAAGTAGTGGTGTTGGCGGGTGAAACTGGATCGGGAAAAACGACGCAGTTGCCAAAAATTTGTTTGTCGATTGGTCGAGGAACCAAGGGATTAATTGGCCATACCCAACCGCGTCGTATTGCGGCCAATACAGTTGCGCATCGTATTGCAGAAGAATTAAAAACAACGCTGGGTGATAAGGTTGGTTATCAAGTCAGGTTTAGTGATCAAACCAGTGAAAACAGTTTAATCAAAGTCATGACAGATGGAATTTTACTGGCGGAAATTCAAAACGATCCTTTTTTGAATAAATATGACACCTTAATCATTGATGAAGCGCATGAGCGCAGTTTGAATATTGATTTTTTATTGGGCTATCTCAAGCAACTTTTGATTAAGCGCCCGGATTTAAAATTAATTATCACTTCAGCCACTATAGACCTCGAACGCTTTTCACAACACTTTAATAATGCGCCGATTATCGAAGTCTCGGGTCGAACCTATCCGGTAGAAACCTGGTATAGGCCGATGTATGAATCCTCAAGTGAAGATTTGGAACAAGAGCCTGATCAATACGCTGCAATTCTTGATGCGGTTTATGAAATAGATGCTTACGAAAAATCTGGAAAGGGAAGTCGTGGTGGGGATATTTTAATTTTCTTATCCGGTGAACGTGAAATTCGTGAAGCTGCAGATCAGCTGCGTAAAGCGCAATTGCCGCATTTGGAAGTCATTCCTTTTTATGCGCGATTAAGTTTGGCCGAACAACAAAAAGTGTTTGCGCCGCATACAGGTCGCCGAATTGTATTGGCGACTAACGTGGCTGAGACTTCCATTACAGTGCCAGGAATTCGTTATGTGATTGATCCAGGGTTTGCACGAATCAGTCGATATTCTTATCGCACCAAAGTACAGCGACTACCGATTGAACCAATTTCGCAAGCCAGTGCCAATCAACGAAAAGGACGTTGCGGTCGTATTGCCGAAGGTATTTGTATTCGTTTGTATTCGGAAGACGATTTTAATTCGCGTCCTGCATTTACTGATGCCGAAATTTTACGAACCAATCTTGCTGCTGTAATTTTGCAAATGCTGCAATTGCGCATGGGTGATATTCATAATTTTCCTTTTATTGATGCGCCGGATCATCGTTTAATCAGTGATGGCTATAAATTATTGGAAGAATTGCACGCAGTTAACAGCAAAAATCAGTTAACGCCAGTTGGGCAACAATTGGCAAAATTACCGCTTGATCCACGATTAGCCAGGATGTTATTGGCTGCACAGGAAAAATCCTGCATTCGTGAATTGCTAATTATTGTCAGCGCTTTATCAGTACAAGATCCGCGCGAAAGACCGATTGAAAAACAACAAGCGGCGGATCAAATGCATCGTCGTTTTTGGGTAGAGCATTCCGATTTTTTAACTTATGTGAATCTTTGGGATTATTTTGAAACCCAACGTCAGGCATTAACCCAAAATCAATTACGAAAACTCTGTAAAAAAGAATTTTTATCCTATTTGCGTTTACGTGAATGGCGAGATGTGCATCATCAATTATGTGTAGTGATTAAAGAATTAGGCTTTCGCGTCAATACTGATGCTGCCAATTATGAAGCTGTGCATCAATCTTTGTTGACTGGTTTATTAGGTAATTTGGGTTTTAATCACGAAGAACGCGAATACATGGGTGCACGCAATCGCAAGTTTGCAATTTTCCCCGGTTCGTCTCTTGCGAAAAAAACACCTAAATGGTTAATGGCAGCAGAGTTAATTGAAACTGCAAAACTTTATGCACACACAGTTGCCAAAATTGAACCTGAGTGGGTAATACAAGCTGCAGAACATTTAATTAAACGGCAACATTTTGAACCACATTATGATAGCCGCAGCGGGCAGGTAATGGCGTTTGAAAAAATCAGTTTGTATGGTTTGGTGATTATCGAAAAGAAAGCGGTGAGTTATCACAAGGTTGATCCGATTGAATCGCGAAATGTATTTATTCGTGCGGCCTTGGTTGAGGGACAGTATGGGATGCATCCGAAACGACGGCGTTCACCCCCTCCTAACCGCCCCCTTGGCAAGGGGGAGGGACTTAACTCTCCCCCTTGCCAAGGGGGAGCGGGAGGGGGTGAAGATTTTTTCTCCCACCAAGAAAATCTAATCAAAGAATTAGACGATCTCGAATCCAAATCCCGTCGCCGCGATATTTTGGTAGATGAGCAAGAAATTTTTAATTTTTATCATGAGCGCATTCCGGACGATATTAATAATTGGATCAGTTTTGAAACCTGGCGAAAAAAAGCCGAACAAACAGATCCGAAAATTTTATTTATTCCACGTGAACGTTTGATGCGTCATGGTGCAGATGCAATTACTGATGCGCAATTTCCCAATCAATTGGAATGGCGGGGTATGTTGTTTCCGTTGTCTTATCATTTCGAACCCAATCATCCTTTTGATGGTTTGAGTATTCATGTTCCGATGAGTTTGTTGCATCTGGTTCCCGAATATCGATTGCAATGGTTGGTTCCGGG
>CAZICR010000179.1:0-6513 GCA_964537795.1 uncultured Cellvibrionaceae bacterium
TTAGGTCATTCAGGTAGTCAATCTAGCCGGCGGCGCCCCTATATAAAAATCCCAACACAGTCACAATAATATTTATGGAAAATACAAAATGACAAACTATATCGATATAGGTATCAACTTAACCAACAAACAATTTAATGATGATGCCGATAAGATAATCAAAAACGCGCAAGCAAATGGCGTAACCCAAATGCTGTTAACAGGAACCAGCATTCGCAACAGTGAAACCTCCTCACAAATCGCTCAACAATATCCCGGTGTACTTTATTCCACCGCAGGCATTCACCCTCACGATGCAAAAAGTTTTGATAATCGCAGCATCGCAAAACTCAAATCTCTTTTACAAAAACCTCATGTTGTCTCAGTCGGAGAATGCGGCCTGGATTTTGATCGTGATTTTTCACCGCGGCCCATGCAAGAGAGTTGCTACAAAGCACAGCTCGAGCTATCGATCGAAATTCAGAAACCTTTGTTTTTGCATGAACGCGCCGCACATCAACGTTTTATGGCAATCACTGAAGATTATCTACCAAAGTTACCTAAAGCCGTGGTTCATTGTTTTACCGGCAGTCTCTCAGAGGCCAAAACATATTTGGATAAAGGTTTTTATTTGGGATTTACCGGAGCAATCAGTGACGTCAAACGATTCGCTCAATTAAAAGATGTATTGCAATACATCCCCCTGGATCGATTACTCATCGAAACCGATGCTCCGTTTATGCTCCCTAAAAATGTCCCGAAAGATGAACTGACAAAATACAATGAACGCAGGAATGAACCGGCCTTTTTACCTTATGTTGCGAAAACTATAGCGGAATTTAAAAAGATATCTTTGAATTCAGTGGCTGAAGCAAGCACCCAAAATGCGAGGATGTTTTTTGGGATTTAGGCTACTCTGTGCTTTAACGAACAAATAAATTTAAATCCATCAGGCATAGTGACGTGGCGAGATTGCATGGCACCTGTCTCGTGCCAACTCGCTCGTGCTGTGGATTCTCAAATGCCCAATATTCCCAAATTACCCCAGGAAAAATTACTGTCGCAGAATAGATTGTTGGATGGATTACCTAAAGATTTGCGTAATCACATGGTAAAAGCTTGTGAATTAGTGAATTTTCACTTTGGCGACACACTGTGTGAAGCTGATCGTCCTTTTGAATATGCTTATTTTCCTGTAACAGGTTTTATTTCTCTGGTTGCAGTGGTTAGAGGTCATAGGCCCTTAGAAATGAACCTAATTGGCAATGAAGGTATGTTGGGGGCAACACTATCATTAGGGATTACTAACGCCCCTTTGCGCGCGTTGGTTCAAGGTTCTGGTTCAGCACTACGAATCAGTGCGGCACAGTTACAAAATGAACTTAGCATAGCGCCGATACTCGTGCGTAAATTAAATCATTATGTTTATGTTCTTCTGGCTCAATTGGCACAAACAGCAACCTGCGTTCATTTTCACGAAACCGAACCACGTTTGGCGCGTTGGTTATTGATGACGCAAGATCGAACCGAATCCAATGAATTACATTTAACCCAGGAATTTCTTTCAGATATGCTAGGTGTTCGTCGCAGCAGCGTGACTATTGCAGCTGGTGCTATGCAGGATCGCAAACTGATTCATTACAGCCGGGGTGAAATTATTATTCTTGATCGCGCGGGCCTGGAAAAAATAGCCTGCGAATGTTATCAAGCAACGATTAAGGACTATGATGCAATCTTCGCTTAACTTAATTATTGCAGCAGGCCTGAATGCTTCATATCGGCATGAAAAAACTGATAATTGTTTCGTCCATTGGTCTTCGCGTGGTACATAGCCCTGTCAGCATGATCAAACGCTGTTGCAACATCACAACCATCATCAGGATAAACACTCACACCAATGCTCAAGGTAATCAATAACTGATGGCCGGCAACTTCATGGGGAAAAGCAAACGCAGAAATTAACTTTTCTGTCACTTGCACCGCGTCATCACGCCTTTCAATTTCCGTCAGCAGTACGACAAATTCATCACTGCCCTGGCGACAAACAGTATCGGTTATGCGTACCAATTTCACCAAACGCTTGGCCACAGATTGTAATAATTGATCACCAATAGAGTGCCCAAGCGAATCATTAATTTTTTTGAAATTATCCAAATCGATAAACAAGAGTGCCGCTTGTTTTTTATTACGCTTGGCCAGTTTCATTGCACGTGCCAATTGTTCGGCCAATAATTTTCGATTGACAAGTCCCGTCAGAAAATCATGCTGAACGATTTTAGTCATCATTTTTCGCTCTATGACATAATTCAACAGGCGTGATAACCAATGCTCATCCAAATGAGCCTTGGAAATATAATCCTGAGCGCCATACTGCATGGCTTCAGCAACCAATTTCTTATCGTCGGTTGCAATTAACACCAAAATCAACGCATTGGGCGCGGCGCCGGAAACCTGATTATAGACATTTAACTGGGTATCATTTGGCAGAACCAAATCTAATAAAATCATGTCAAATGATTGACTCATTAAACAATTCAGAGCATCCGCGAGTGAGTCTACCCAGATAATACTAAATAAACCATTTTTACTATTTATTGCATCTTGAACAAGCACGGCATCGACTGCATCACTTTCGATTAACAATAAATTGGTTGGATAAATAGCCATAAATAATCCATCAAATGAAAAAGACCAGCCTAGACTGGTCTTTTTAAGAGTGTTGTTCCGTGCGGTAGCCTACATCAAAACATTATTTAACCCGCATGTCGTTTTTAACAGATTTCACGCCCTTCACTGCTTCTGCTATACGAACAGCTTTATTGATATCCTCGCGCGAGCTTACAAAACCACTGAGCTGCACTACACCTTTAAATGTTTCAACATTAATTTCCAACACTTTTAAATCCGGATCGCCCAATATCTGGGATTTCACCTTGGTTGTGATGTAGCTGTCATCAAAATATTCACCTGTACTTTCTTGTTTTGATGTTGCGGTACAACCCATCATCACTATAAATATCAGTGACAATAAACTGATACTGAATAATTTAAAAAAAGATCCATTAAAGATTTTCATATTTTCTCCGGAGGAAAGCTCGGTATGAGCTAAGCCATTCAATTTTGAATTATGCATAACAATATGGAGAAGCTCTGTTCGATAGCGTACGCAAATAGAAAGTACTGAATGATTTTGATGAGACCAAGTATTACAAAAATGTATTTATTTTAAAGTGAATGTTAGTTGTTTATTGCAGGCAATTTGATAGCGCGTAACACATCTGCAGGACGAATGACGGCAGCCAGTGTGATGGGGCAAGGCATAAGGCGATCCGTTTCTTTTTTGACAACGGCGTAACATTCACAACTGAGTTCTTCCAGATGGGGACGATCCAGCACGGTAATTTTTCCACGTGAATATTCAATAACACCCAGTTTTTGTAATCTTCCTGCCGCTTCCGTGACCCCTTCGCGACGCACACCCAACATATTGGCAATTAATTCCTGTGTCATAGTCAAACGATTACTGGGCAATCTATCGAGTGATAACAATAACCAGCGACATAATTGCTGATTAATTGAATGGTGGCGATTACAAACTGCTGTTTGCGCCATTTGTGTGATCAGCGATTGTGTATAGCGCAGTAACAACATTAACATTTCAGTGTAACGATTAAATTCATCTTTAAATTTTTGCCCCGTCATTCTGTAGGCATAGCCACCACTTTGAATAATCGCACGACTGGGTGTACTTTGACCGCCCATAAACAACGCAATACCGATAATTCCTTCTTTACCTACAACAGAGATTTCGGCTGAATCACCATTTTGCATGACATATAACAGCGAGACTATGCAATCAACAGGAAAATAAACATGGCGTGGGGTGTCACCTGATTCATACAAAACTTTTCCCAGGGGAAGTGACACTAATTCAAGATTAGGCAAGAGCCTTTCCTGCACGCTGGCGGGTAAAGCCGCAATCAAATGATTTAATTGCGGTTCTGGAATCTTCGGCATAAATATCTCCAGTTGATTGATACGCAAATCATACTGTGATATGAAGTTTGGCTATGTACGATATCATACATACTATGCCTAATTTCTTAAATCTACGAGAAAAAGTTTAACCATACTTTAACAATCAGTCATTTTTTCAAATACTTTTTGAATATCAACTGCCTTAATACATTAACAACAACCAGTGTTCGCGGATGATTTCCAGCAAGTTGTTTGAAAATGAGTTGAGCAATCATCAGTCCTTTTGTGCTATAAAGAAACCGCATAGTCTTACTTCGTGGAAATTGCTCTTCGTCAGTTTCCGCGGCTGAACCTAGTTGTTGTGAAATTTTTTCACGCTGCAATTTGAGCTTTGTCTGCAATTCATCGCGCTTATGAATTAAAGCAGTTGCGGTTGAATTTTTCACAATTGACTCCGGATTAATGCTATATCAGCAGAAAATTCTTCACGCGTAGCAGAAAAACTTTCCGCCCCTTTTGCAGCAAGGGTATTGAATCGAATCCAGCAAAAAATCAAACCGGTTAGATAGCATGCACATACCATGGCTATAGCCAACAAGCGATATTCACTTGCCCACGTGGCCGCTATAACAAAAAACCCAACCGATAGCAGGCAACAGAGCAACAAAGCAAACCCAAGAGATGCGATACAAATTATTTGCTGTATTCGATTTTTTTCTTGCAGCCACTCAACCTTAAATAAACGCCCATGCAATTCCAGTTGAGTTAATAATTCTTTCATTAATAAGCGCATTCGTTGAAATATTTCCATGGGGCTTCTCATCTGTCATTAAGGACTATAACCAAGGGATATGGAAAACTTTTTAGGGATCTCCAAGCAAAAAATGCATTCTTAAAAGAATGCATTTTTATAAACACTGAAGATAAATCTATGCACGACGAGCCAACAAATAGCCCAACAAAAAACCTACTACAGCAGTAGTACCTATAGCAGTCCACGGCTTTTCATGAACGTATTCGTTGGTAATTGTGGCGCCCTTTCCAACACGATGCACAACTGATTCACCCATTTCGGTAATTGACTCTTTCGCTGCCGCCACTCGCTCGGTTAATTTCGCTTTGGCTTTATTCAAATCGTCGCCGGTCAGATTGCTGGTGGCTTTAACCAGATCTTCCATATCAGCAATAAAATTGTGAAATTCACGGGAAACACCGGACTGATGTTTTGAGTTGATTCCAAAATGCGATTCCGCACTCTTGGTATTGGTATCGATATTGTTTGATGAAGTCTGCATATATAGCTCCTGTTACCATAAAAAAATGTGTTCGTTTGTAAGGTGCAGGAAAATGAAAAAATTCTGCATATTCGAAACGAAAATACATAATAAGGACTCATCAATCATTTCTCTGTTCGCCAGCGCACCGAGAATAAATTATTGTTGATATATGCTCACTGGGTAAATCAATCTTATTGGCTTGCACATTCGTAGGCTGAGGGATCTTATGCAGAGGTATGTATGAACAATCAAGAAAACAATCAAAATCAAAAAGGCGCCGACCCGAAAGTTGATAACACTCCCGATCAAAAACCCGAGTCACAACCCATAACCAATCAACCACATCAAACTGATGAGTCAAACCAATCCCAATCAAACTCACCCATGAAAGAGACTATCAAAAAAGATTTTCAACCCGACGCTGGCGATTACAAAAAGAAATCGCAGCAACAATCTGAAAATGAAAAGCACATCAGCCAACAAAAAAGACAGCAGCAACAATAGTCAATAACCCCGACACAGGGATGTGTTCACCATTAAATTAATCTAAGGCTTGGAGAAATACAATGTATCCACTATCACGCAAATTTATTCTTACACTGGGCGCGGCCATTTCAGCATTCGCTATCAGCGTTGTCAGTGTCGCTGCAACACCATCACAAGAAGTGATTAATGCGCGCTTGGAAACACAAATCTGGACTACCTATGCACTTAGTCCTTATTTACGCGCACAGGATATCAACGTTGCAGTTGATTTAGGGAAAGCGACACTCACCGGGACAGTAGAAGAAGATGTCAACAAAGAGTTAGCGAAAGAAATTGCATTGGGTGTGAGCGGCATTAAGGAAGTTGACAATAACATTGTCGTTAACGCTGATTACAAACCAACAAAGAAATCCACTTATGGCGACACAATTGATGACAGTTCAATAACCGCTGCAGTGAAGTCCAAATTAATCTGGAGCAAATATACTGATAGCCGCAATATCAGTGTTAGCACTAAATCCGGAAAAGTAACACTGACAGGAACTGCAACCAGTGCAGATGAGAAAAAATTAGCGGAACGTTTAACTAAAAATACTCGTGGCGTGACGTCTGTTATCAACAATCTCTCTATCACCAAAACATCTGCCAGCGCTAAATCCAATACTGATTCCAGTCACACTATTTCTGATGCCTGGATTACTACCAAAGTGAAATCCACTTTTATGTATTCCAGTAATGTTAATGGTTCCGATATTGATGTCAGTACCAATGCAGGTGTAGTGACATTAACAGG
>CAZICR010000180.1:0-6510 GCA_964537795.1 uncultured Cellvibrionaceae bacterium
ATTCCGCCTTCACTGAAAGCTGATTTCATTCGTTCGTATGTGATGCGCTCATGTGCGGCGTGCATGTCGACCATAATTAAACCTTGCGCATTTTCGGCAAGAATATAAATACCTTTTAATTGCGCTATGGCATAACCCAGTGGAGGAATATCCTCACTGGGTGATTCAGGTAAATGTTGTGGTGATTGATGCAAAGCAGAATAAACGGCCATTTGCTCACGCACGACTGATGAACTGGTTGAATAGGATGGTGAATAATTACGTTGATAAAACGAACCGTAATTCACTCGATTGGAGTCAGTTGAAGCATCGGAACTTAAATCGCTTTGATTGGATGCAGATGAATTTGCAAAACCAATATTTTCCTGACCTTTAAATTCTCCCGCAGCAATACCTTCTGTTTTTGTTTGAGAATAATCAGCGGGATGTTGCTGACGCGCAAGTGTGTCTTCAGGACGCACATTGGCCAGAGCATGATGCAAACTTGAATAAATAAAATCATGCACATTGCGATTATCGCGAAATCGCACTTCATGCTTGGTGGGATGCACATTTACATCGACTGTTGAAGCATCCAACTCCAGATATAAAACAAATGCCGGATGACGACCGTGATGCAATACATCTTGAAAAGCTTGTCGCACAGCATGACCAACTAATTTGTCGCGAATGGCGCGACCATTGACATAAAAGTTTTGCAGATCCGCCTGGCTGCGCGAAAAAGCAGGCTGAGCTACCCAACCCCATAAACGATAATTTCCGCGTTCGATTTCAATGTGCACTGCGTTTTCCATAAATGCGGGGCCGCAAATTTGTGCAACGCGACGTTCGCGCTCCAATTGCGTATCACCTGCACGCCAGGAATAAATCGCGCGGCCGTTGTGTCGCAAATTAAACGCCACATCAAAACGTGAAAGCGCCAAACGTTTTACAACATCTTCCAGGTGCGTGTATTCAGTTTTTTCTGTTCGCAGAAATTTTCGGCGCGCGGGCGTGTTAAAAAATAAATCGCGCACTTCAACGGTTGTACCGCGCGGATGTGGTGCTGGTGATAATTGGGTTTCCATATCGCGGCCTTCAGCTACTACCTGCCAGCCGGAATCATTTTCCAAAGTGCTGCTGATTAACGCCAAACGTGCAACGGAACTGATACTCGCCAAGGCTTCGCCGCGAAAACCTAAAGTGGCAACGGCTTCGAGATCATCCAATTCATAAATTTTGCTGGTGGCGTGACGACTGAGCGCAAGTGGCAAATCGTCTTTATCAATACCACTGCCGTTATCGCGCACGCGAATTAATTTAATACCGCCATCTTCGACATCAATATCCAAACGGGTTGCACCGGCATCCAAAGAATTTTCCAACAATTCTTTGATTACAGATGATGGCCGTTCAACCACTTCACCGGCGGCGATTTGGTTAGCGAGTCGCGGGCTGAGTAATTTAATTTTTCGCATGTTGAATTCGCTTTTTATTGACGAGTGCGACTGAATCGCCAGAAATGAATAGCGTTGATTTCAGACTGTCAAAAAAAGGGACTTTTTTGTCAAGCCTACAGGATGTATTTACGGCGTGTCTGAAATTGACTCTATTCATTTCGTAGACCCACTCATTAATTCGCCGGAATTTTTAATTTTTGACCCAGTTTCACAACCGAATTTTTCATATTGTTGTATTGCATAATGCGTCGGGTTTTAACGTTATAACGCAAGGAAATGGATGAAAGTGTGTCGCCTTTGACAACCAAATGAATTCTATCCGGTGTTTTTGCAACAGGTCGATTATCAACAGGATTCCGGGTTACAACAGGCGCGGATGATTGCGTCACCGACTCATGCACATCCGCTGGCGGATGCTGTGCGAAATATTGCTTAATCCCTTTAAAAATAGAATTGGCAATTTGTTTGCGATAAGCCAGTGTCCCCAATTTTCTAGCTTCATCCGGATTGGAAATAAAACCGGTTTCGACCAAAATCGATGGCACATCCGGTGCTTTCAACACCATAAAACCGGCTTGTTCAACGCGACGTTTATGCAGATGCGCCACTCCGCCCATAGAGTTCAACACCTCATGCCCCACTTGCAAACTGGAGTTCAAGGTCGCCGTCATGGAAAGATCAACCAACACCCCCGCGAGCACTTCATCTTTGTCATCGAGACTGATATTGCCAACACCACCAATCAAATCCGATTCATTTTCACGTTGCGCTAAAAAACGTGCAGTTTCTGACGTTGCACCATGACGTGAAAGTGCGAACACAGATGCACCCCTCGCAGACGTTTTTGTAAAAGCATCGGCATGTATGGAAACAAATAAATCGGCTTTGTGGCTGCGCGCAATATCGCGGCGTTTTTTCAGTGGAATAAAATAATCGGTTGAGCGGGTTAACTTTCCTTCGTAACCTGGCTGGGCATTAATCAAAGCCACCAATTCTTTGGATATAGACAGGGTCACATCTTTTTCGCGAATTCTTTTCGGGCCGATTGCACCTGGATCTTCACCCCCGTGTCCCGGGTCTACCACTATCACAATTTTACGTTTCTTTCCCGCAGCAGAAACGGCAGGTTTTTGTTCGGACTGTGCGCCAGATGATGGTAATTGAACTGGCGCTGGATTAGTCTGCGAAACCGACGGGTTTGGTTCGGAAATTTTTGTGATTTCTTCTGTCTGGAGTTTGGAATTCAGTTCTTGATCGTATAAATCAATCACCAACCTGTCGTGCATGCTGCCTATACGTTTAAGCGCAAAACTGTTGGGTTTGACAGCGGCATTAAGATCCAAAATCAGCTTGAATGAATTGGCAGTTGATTGGGCACGAACAGCGGTTATAGGCGTGTTGGTTAATGGAAGATCTGCGAGCGATGCTTTGAGATTCGCGCCCGGAATTTCAATTACCAATTGCGCAGGCTGATTTAGCAAACTCAGGCTATGCTGAACAGGAGCGTCCAGATCCAACACCAGTCGGGTATGATCGGGCGCACGCCACAAACGAACACTATTGATGCTGGCTGCTTCAGCAAGGCATGCCAGCTGGAAACCCAACAACAAAAGAAAACCGGCAATCCAACGAAAACAGGGCATAGAGCATCTCAGTAAAAGGTATGGCGAAACGACCACGCACTCTACCGCAAATAGCCAAGATGACTCCAGCCTCAACCTGTACCGGATAAATGAATTGATCGCAGTAAGACGGAGATAAACGATGAAAAAAATCAACCACCGGATGAAGCTGTTGACCTTGCTATTCCCCTTGGTAACCAGCTCAAGTTTTGCTATCAGCTATGGCGTTTACGACGCACGGGCGCTGGCCATGGGCGGTGCAGCCACAGCCGTCGGAAGACCGGAGCAGGCAGCCTTTTATAACCCCGCTCTGCTCGGGCTACACGATAAAGATGAAGACGACTCCCGCGACGGACGTTTTTATATGCCGGTACTGGTCGCCCAGGTTTCCGACACAGTAGAAACCGCTGTCGATGCCTATGACGACAATCTTGATGAAGAATTAAGTAATGCCATCAACACCTACAATCAGGGACAAACCCAATTGGCCGCAGGTCAATTATCGCAAACAGCAACCGACCTTCGCGGCGCGCTGGAAGATATAGGCAATGAGGATTTAAATCTGGATGGATTTGTCGGTATGTCCATCAGTGAACCCAGTCTGTTTGAAGGCGGGGCTGTTTATATTGGTGCGCGTTTTTTAGCGGCAGGTAGTTCTACAGTTACCGACGCCGATTTGGCCCAACTTGATCGCTACATTGAAGCAATGGATCTGGTCGCGGCAGGTGCAGACCCTACTACTGTCAGCGCCTCTTATCCCGACATATTCGATGGCAACGGCAATCTGGTAGATGTGACAACCGATTTAACCTCATCCGCTGATGTCGGAGCACTGGCTATTGGCGAATGGGGCGTAGCCCTCGGCAAAGCCTTTGATATAGGCGACCAGAAAATAGCCATAGGTATTACCCCTAAATTAATGCGTGTAGATGCCTATCGCGATTCAGTGGATTTTACGACTGACACTGACCCGGTAGCGGTCGAAGACAGTTTTTCCGATTCGCTCAGCACCTACACCAGCTTCAACATGGATCTGGGTATTTCAGCCCAAATCTACGGCAACTTTATTGTGAGTCTGACCGGGAAAGATCTGTTTGAGAAATCCTTCAGAACCCGTGGCGAACCTGATCCAGTTACCGGAGAACCCACTGCAGGACTCCCTGTCAAACTGAGCCCGAGATACCGCATGGGCGTTGCCTATGTTAATGACTCACTTAGTGTTGGCTTGGATTACGACCTCGAAGAATCAACACCCATGGCCAGGGAAATGAGCACCCAGGAAATCGGCATTGGTGCCGAATATGTTTTGTTTAACAGTCTCGCACTGCGAGCGGGCTACAAAACAGATCAAGCAGAAGGCGGCGGCAACTATGGCTCGGTTGGAATCGGTTGGCGCCTGAGCCGTTTTGTGGTTGATCTTGCCTACACCAGCGGCGGTGATACCCAAGCCGGTGGTTTGCAATTGGGCTGGGCGTTTTAATTAGCGCTTGTGTTTTGGTATTACGCCTAATTATATTGGCGCGGCTTTTTAACCTTGCCCAATAAACAGGTGTAGTAATGAACGAGAGTCAAGTAGAGCGTCCAACAGGTATTCTGGCCAAAATTATTTTCAGTTCCCGCTGGCTGCAATTGCCTTTGTATTTGGGGTTAATTGTTGCGCAATGCGCTTATGTATTTTTGTTTTTATCCGAGCTCTCTCACTTAGTGATGGATGTCACCAACATGACAGAGCAAGGCATAATGTTGATTGTGTTAGGCTTGATCGACGTGGTCATGATTTCCAATTTATTGGTGATGGTGATAGTCGGTGGTTATGAAACCTTCGTTTCTCGCTTGCGTTTAGACGGCCATCCAGATCAACCCGAGTGGTTAAGCCATGTGAATGCCACTGTGCTCAAGGTGAAACTGGCAATGGCAATTATCGGAATATCCTCAATTCACCTTTTGAAAACGTTCATTGAGGCAGGCTATATCGGTATACCTTGCGAAGAGCTTATGAAATTAAAACAATACAAAGACAAAGCAGACGCTTGCGTAAAAATCACAGCTGACGGTGTTATGTGGCAAACCATAATCCACATGTCATTTATCGTATCGGCAATTGGCATAGCCTACACAGATTTGCTGGTGCAGAGAGCAAGTGCAAGTAGCAAACAAAGCAATTAACTAAGACCCATAAAAAAAGAGCCAACTGGCTCTTTTTTTTACTGCGATAGTTCTTCACTCTTTGAGGTATCGATTTGCCCCACCAGAGCTACAGCTCTTCAGATTTAAATTCACTATTTAAACCGAGTAACGTGTTATGTTTCTGTTGCATTTATTAGCTCACTATTAAACTGTTCAACCTCTGTCAAAAACATTAAAAGTTCACCTTCACTACCAGCTTTAAGTTCAAGAAGAAATTTAGAGTTCTGTTCTCCATCAAAGCGCCCTTTGCCAAGACGTAGATGTCCCGATATAGATGCGTTGATAAGCGGTAGATAGTGATTTAGTTTAGCTAGTATTTGCCTATTTTTCTTGATTTTAGGAACACCCTTTTTAACAAATGAGTTCCATTTATTAAAGAAGTCTAATAAGCCTCTTTCTTTAATAGAATTCAATTCGTTAGGTTTTAACCCATTATTTAATTCCATAAAACAGCGCAAACAAAAACCACCTGACTTAACAGAAGTAGATTCTAAAAATAGCGCATTGCATCTAATGCAATTTAACTTATTCTCTGTCACTTGTAATTCCGCGGTAAAATATAACTTTGTTATAAGCGGTGCGTTTTTTGTTGCGCTTTTGTGTTACACACAATGAGCACCGCGAATGCAAAAGCGCAACAAAAATCCGCTTGATGACTTTGTTAGGTGTTTGCATGAACTATTCGCGATTCTTTACGAGAAACAATACTTATTTCAAAAGATGAACCCTTAATAAGTAATTGTAAATGTTCCTTTTCGAATTTGAGACTAACCGGCCCATTTACAGCGAATTTTACCGGTAGAAAGCAGTACCGCGCTCCGCCCGGATAACAAAGTTCCCAAGTGTCCGATTTAAATGGTGTATTCAATGTTTCCTTCACTATTTCTCCTTCTGATATTACAAACTGCACTTCGTATATTGGAAGTTCTGTAAATCCGCCGCGTAGTTTACCCATTTGCGAATAACAAGGCTGATTAGGCATAGTGATAACTATATTGTTTGATACTTTCTGTATGGACAAAACTTCTACAGGATCAAAATCTATAGTGTCGTCAATTGTAAAAGAGTATTGCATCTCTTCTATACCTAACGCCGCGATTTGCGGTGACATTTTTGTTGCGCTTTGTGTTACACATAATGAATACCGCGAATGCAAAAGCGCACCATCCGGAACATTGCTTTGTTAGGGAACCTCTGAAAAATTCAGTTTAAACCCAAAAAAATTCCGACCCATAAAATAAATCGGAATTTTTCGATGAAAC
>CAZICR010000181.1:0-6437 GCA_964537795.1 uncultured Cellvibrionaceae bacterium
GGGAGATGCCCCATACAAAATTTTGAATATTCAGAAAGATGGCACTCTTGGCACAGAATTCACTGGAGAGATAAGTTTTTTACCCTATGTCCACAATGTAGATTCCTTTGGCTACAACACCAATATCATCGCAAAGGGTGTGCCTTATGAAACTGAAAGCTGGGGATGGCTACTCGATCCAAAATGGAAAGGTAAAGTCGCAATAGTCAATGCGCCCACCATTGGGATTTTTGATTTAGCGCTGGCCGCTGAGGCGCGAGGACTGATGAAGTTTGCGGATATGGGCAATATGACCATTGAGGAAATCGACAAACTATTTGCGATTTTGATGGAGTATAAAAAACAAAAACATTTTGCTGGCTTCTGGAATTCAGTTCCGCAATCGGTTGACTTTATGACCAGCGGCCGAGTAGCTATTCAGAGTATGTTTTCGCCCGGCGTTTCCAGTGCAAATGGACTGGGTATTCCCGTCACCTATGCGGCGCCCAAAGAAGGGTATCGCGCCTGGCATGGTGTTATGTGTATGTCGATTGAATGCAAAGGCGGAGTGCAAGATGCAGCTTATGATTATATGAATTGGTGGCTCAGCGGTTGGGCGGGAGCATTTATCGCACGTCAAGGCTATTACATTTCCAATCCAGAACGCTCACGCCCGTTACTCACCCCGAATGAATGGGATTATTGGTACGGAGGAAAACCCACAAACATTCCACTTAAAGGCACCGATGGACGCTTCTCAGTCGCCGCTGGCGATGTTCGCACCGGGGGCTCCTATATCAATCGTTTCAGTCACGTGAGTGTTTGGAATACGGTGATGGAAAATTACGAATATTCTCTGGATCGATGGTACGAGTTTTTATTGGCATGACAATTTCCGGTCAATCATCTGCGAAATTATTTCGCCTTGGCATCAGCCAAAGCATAGTGCTGGGCTTCTTTCTGTTGTTAGTGATCAGCTTTGTGGTTAGTGGATTTCATTTTTCAGGCTTGAATCAATTCACTTATCATTTTTCATCCTTTCAAAAAACCAGTGCCTCAACCAATTTAATGTTGAAGTTTGATAAAGACGTAGCGGAATTCCAACGTCAAATATTGGTTTTCAGCTACTCCGATAAAATTACCAACACGGCTCAGTTAATCTTATTACACCAACAATTGATTGATGACATTAATGAATTGATTGCCAAGGACGTATCGGCTCAGAAACATAAAACGGATTTATTAAACCAAATAAAATCTGCAATCGAAGGACTATCCGAAAAAATTGACAGTTTGGAATCACAACGTCGCCATCGAGAATCCATTATAAACAATACCCTGGAAGATGCCTTTCGCATTATTGATGCAGGTATATACGAACTCTTTATACAGACCGAAAAAAAAAGAAGTGCGTCGTCAATTCAACAACTCTGGGACATCGAACATCATTTGGATAAGGCCAAGACCCTGAGTACTCGCTACTTCAATAAGCATGATTTCAAAATGAAGCAAGATGTCCTAAACAGTATTCAACAAGTTGAAAAAGTCCTTAACAGCTTGTCATTACTTTCATCTGAACCATCCTTCACACAGAAAATTCAAAGTCTCTTGCAATCCACAGCAAAGACCAAGCAGATTTTTAATCAGGCTGTACAAGCAGATCGAAATTATCTATTTCTAATCAATGTCGTACTGGCAGGTGAAACATCTGAACTCAGCAAGCTATCTGAAGCACTTCGCAATATCTATTTGGATCAACAGCAAGAATTAATTGCCAACACTGAACAACACTCCCGATTTATTAAAAATTTCAGTATTTTCAGTTCCATCGCGGGTGTATTTTTTGCCACCTTAATTGCCCTGTTTATCATCAACAGAATTCGTGTGCCTCTAATTTCCATTACCGATACTTTTAGTCGATTGGCACAAGGGGAAAACCTGCAACAGATTCCAGGCACAGATCGCGTTGATGAAATAGGGAAACTCGCTCAAGCGGCAAACGTTTTTCGTCAAACCAATGCGCACACACAAACTCTTTTAGTTCAAGCAGAAGAATTCACCCAACAATTAAAGCAACGCGAAATTGATTTGGAAATGGCCGTCAAAAAAGCGGAAGCGGCGAACGTTTCAAAAAGCCAATTTCTAGCGAATATGAGCCATGAGTTGCGTACTCCCATGAATGCTATTCTCGGCATGCTGTTACTTTTACACAAAACAGAACTTAGTGCGAAGCAGATAGAATACATAGCCAAAACTGAAGGTGCGGCAAAAACCTTACTCAGTTTGCTCAATGACATTCTTGATCTCTCCAAGGCCGAAGCAGGTAAAATGGAATTAGATCCTGTGGCATTTAACCTGGATATTTTTCTACGGGATTTATACGTTATCTTGTCAACCAGCCTTGGGCAAAAGCCTGTTGAATTACGCTTCAATGTCGATCCAAATATACCTCGCTATTTACTGGGCGACTCGCTAAGGCTACAACAAATATTGATTAATCTAGGTGGCAATGCCATTAAATTTACCCAAAAAGGTTTAGTAGAAATTGTCATCACACAAAATGCAATCTCTTCCGACTGGGTAACACTGACTTTTAGTGTGAATGATTCTGGTATTGGCATTGCACCGGAAAATCAACAAAAAATATTCAGCGAATTTACCCAAGCAGAGTCCTCGACCACGCGGCGTTTTGGCGGAACAGGATTGGGCTTGGCAATCAGTCAACGTCTGCTCTCGCTTATGGGCGGGAAATTGACATTACAAAGTGCAGAGGGGGTTGGCAGTCAATTCAGTTTTACTATCCAACTACCGCGACTTTCCACCGAACAAATTACCAAGTTACATTCGATCAACCAAAATACCTCTACCGAGAAGAATAACAATCGATTAGTCGACATGAAAATTTTATTGGTTGAAGACAATCTTACCAATCAACAAATTGCCTTGGAGTTGTTGCAAACCGAAGGCGCCATAGTGGAAGTCGCAAACAATGGCCAGGAAGCACTTGATTTTTTAACGCATCATCTGCAGCGAGACCATTCGCCAGGAGTGGATATTATTTTGATGGATCTACAAATGCCGATTATGGATGGCATAACCACAACCCAAAAAATCCGACAAGAATTACACCTGCATGATTTACCGATTATTGCCATGACCGCCAACGCAATGAAATCCGATCGCGAGGCTTGCCTCAACGTTGGCATGAATGAGCATGTTGGCAAACCTTTTAATCTACAAGACCTGATTACAACGCTACGTACTCAAGTGGGATGGTCTGCGCTTGAAATAACAAAAGAAACAGAAACTACCAATACGCCTGAGCCAATACAAGTCGCTGAAATTGATGTCGCGGGCGCTGTCGCCCGTATGGGTGGCAATAAAAGTTTATATCTTAAAATGTTGCCCAAATTTTTGGATAACATCAACAAACTATCCGTTCAGTTAAAAAGTTTGTTAGCAGTTGGTGACATTCCCTCTATTACACGCGAATTGCATTCTTTAAAAGGTCTGTCAGCAACCATGGGGGCAACGCAATTATCAGAAGAGATTGCTCGTATGGAAAAAACACTCAAACACAACCCCAATCACCCCGATGCCGCTAGCATGGTAAAAACAGCATGTGAATTGATTGAAAATAATATTGCTAGCATTACACAAATAATGGAAAGCAAGCAATAAGATTACCAACGCACGTATGAAAAAATCGTAACAAATATGGCACCCAGGCTTTAACGATAGAGCAACATACAATTATTCATTGTGAGCTTCAATAATTTGAAAATAATTTGGATAAATCCTTTCTTTATTTTTTGATAAATAAGTTAACAATATGAATTGTTTTTTATTGATTTCAAAACTCAAAGGCTGAGGTGGTAACTGCGCCGAGTATACGGCCAACTTTGACTCCACCTTCAGGATTTCATCTTTTACCAAAAAATTCATTATATACACTGGACCAATTGTCGGGCCACCAGGTTTTTGCGGAATATAATCTGTATTTAAATAGGTTATCTTAAAATTACCGAAATCAATTTCGAGGTTTTCAATTTTGAGAATTGTTTTTTCTACCTCAGGAAATAACAATCCATCTATGTCTTTATAAAGATTGGCTTCAATTTCGTTACCCCTGGAATTAAAACCGGTTGAGGGTGTTTTAAATCTTCTATTGATAATCTCAATTTTACTTGTTTGATTATTTTCAAAACTGAAAACCAATTCTATATTCTCTGCTTCAGATCCAAAACTTTTCATTTCATCCCCGTTCGCCGGGATACTTTCAATTCTTTCCACGATATTTTTAATTACAGCCTTGTCGCGAATTGCAACTTCTGACAGGACTTTATCATTGGAAATAGAAACCAACTTTTTTAATATTATTTCGTTGCAATGGGTATTGGTAAACCAAGGCTTTGACATTTTAGTATCCTGCGCGTGAACCCGTAAAAATGGGGAAAATATGATCACCACAAAAACAACCAGCTTACCAACCAGAACCATAGATTCACCGCTGAGTTAGTGGATATTATCGAAATCCTGCAACTTTAAGGGGGATTAGCGAAATTTCGCTATAAGTTTATAAAAAAAGAATCTTGGTCAGGGATTTGAATGCGGGCTATTTTGCCCCTTCCAACCTCGCCCAACCAGCAGTTTTACGGTATTCTGCGCGCCTGTTTTTCAACCTTCCTTGATTGGTATTTGTTTATGTACGTCTACGACGAGTACGACCATCAGATCCTGAACCAACGTGTGGCTCAGTTTCGAGGCCAAACCGCCCGCTTTCTGGCAGGCGAACTACCCCCTGAACAGTTCTTACCCTTGCGTTTGCAGAACGGTTTGTATGTTCAACGTTTAGCTCCCATGCTGCGGATCAATGTCCCTTACGGCATGCTGAATAGCACCCAGTTGCGTCGCTTGGCTCATATTGCCCGCCATTATGACAAAGGTTACGCCCATGTCAGTACTCGTCAGAACATCCAGTTCAACTGGCCTGACCTGACCGAAGTACCGGATATTCTGGCTGAGCTGGCCGAAGTGCAGATGCACGGCACCCAGTCCAGCGGTAACTGTATCCGCAATACCACCTCGGATCAGTTTGCGGGTATCGCTGAAGACGAAATTGTCGACCCACGCCCTTATTGCGAAATTATTCGCCAGTGGTCTAGTTTCCATCCTGAATTCGCATTTTTGCCACGCAAATTCAAAATTGCGGTAACTGGCTCAACGCAGGATCGCGCCGCTGTTCAAGTGCACGATATTGGTTTGGAAATTCAATTAAATGATAAAGGCCAGGTTGGATTTAAAGTCTATGTTGGCGGTGGTTTGGGTCGCACGCCTGTAATTGGCAGTGTGATTCGCGAATTTTTGCCGGAAGAAGATTTGCTTTCTTACCTCGAAGCCATTTTGCGCATTTATAATTTGCAAGGTCGTCGCGACAACAAATATAAAGCGCGTATCAAAATTTTAGTTCGCGCCTTAACGCCTGAAGTATTTGCGCAGCAGGTTGAAGCTGAGTGGCAACACTTGAAAGATGGCTACAACAAACTGACGCAAGCCGAAATTGAACGGGCAAAATCTTTCTTCACTGCACCGGCTTATGAAGTGATTGATAATCAACAAGCACAAGCCGCTGTTGATGCCATAGCAAAAGACAACATAGCGTTCTCTAAATGGTTGAAACGCAATATCCGCAATCACAAAATTGCCGGTTACGCAGCAGTGACTTTATCGCTCAAACCCACTGGCGTAGCACCCGGCGATGTGACCGATAATCAATTGGATAAAATTGCCGATCTCGCTGATCGATACAGTTTTGGCGAAGCCCGTACGACTCACGAACAAAATATTGTATTGGCCGATGTTAAAAAATCCGATTTGTTTGCACTCTGGCAAGAATGTAAAGCGGCAGGATTTGCAACGCCCAATATTGGCACCATCACTGATATGATCTGCTGCCCCGGCGGCGATTTCTGTTCACTGGCCAATGCCAAATCCATTCCCATTGCTGAAGCTATTCAACGTCAATTTGATGATCTGGATTATGTTTATGATCTGGGCGATATCGATTTGAATATTTCCGGTTGCATGAATGCCTGCGGCCATCACCACGTGGGTCACATCGGCATTTTAGGCGTGGATAAAAGTGGTAAAGAATTTTATCAAGTGCAATTAGGCGGCAGCGCTAGTAATGATGCATCACTCGGCGATGTGCTGGGCCCATCTTTTGGTGCTGAAGACATGCCACAAGTGATTCAAAAACTGGTCGATGTTTACGTTGAAAATCGTAACGCTGAAGAATTGTTTATCGATACTTATCGCCGCATAGGTGCTGCGCCCTTTAAGGAGAGAGTCTATGCCAAAGCTAATTAAAGATGGTGCCATTGTTGACAACATTTGGACGCTAATGGCAAAACCCGAAACTGATGTAACCAGTGTTGAAGTCGCATCCGGAAATATTA
>CAZICR010000182.1:0-4149 GCA_964537795.1 uncultured Cellvibrionaceae bacterium
TCAGGGTTCAGGGCCAGAAGAAAATACACATTTGGTTATGCCGCTTTATTACGCAGGGTTTGTTTTGGAGCGGATTAACTCATAAAGATTGAACCAAACACACTCTTTTTGGATATACTTACCCCACTTTTAATAGACATGGATTGTTAAGGACATTAGCGATGAAAACTCCCCTCTCGATTTTAAATTCCGTTTTTGGTTATCACGAATTCCGGGGCCCGCAGGCGGCGGTGATTGATGCATTGGTGCAAGGTGATGATGCGCTGGTGTTGATGCCAACCGGTGGCGGTAAATCTCTCTGTTATCAAATTCCAGCGCTGGTGCGCGAAGGTGTTGGCATTGTGGTTTCGCCTTTGATTGCTTTGATGCAAGATCAAGTCAGCGCATTGCGTGAATTGGGTGTGCGTGCCGGGTTTTTAAATTCGTCTTTATCAGCTCAAGAGGCTTGGCAAATTGAATTGGCATTGGAACGCGGTGAATTGGATTTGCTTTATGTGGCACCTGAGCGTTTGATTCAACCGCGAACGCTGGAATTATTTCATCAAATCAAGATTTCATTATTTGCAATTGATGAAGCGCATTGCGTTTCACAATGGGGACATGATTTCCGTTCGGATTATTTAAAGCTGGAGTTGCTGCACCGCGAGTTTCCGAATGTTCCCCGCATTGCATTAACTGCAACCGCTGATATTCGTACTCGTGATGAAATAATCCTGCGCCTGCAATTACAAAATGCGAAACAATTTATCAGCGGCTTTGATCGTCCGAACATTCAATATCGCATCACGCAAAAAAATAATCCAAAAATTCAATTGATGCGATTTTTACGTGAAGAACATGCAGGCAATTCCGGCATTGTCTATTGTTTGTCGCGCAATAAAGTGGATCAAATTGCCGAATGGTTAAGTAGTGAAGGTTTTACTGCCCTACCCTATCACGCCGGGTTGTCATCACAAATTCGTCAGAAAAATCAGGAACGCTTTTTACGCGAAGACAACATTATTATGGTGGCCACTATCGCCTTTGGTATGGGCATAGATAAACCTGATGTGCGTTTTGTTGCGCATTTGGATTTACCCAAAAGTATTGAAGCTTATTATCAGGAAACTGGTCGCGCTGGTCGCGATGGCGAGCCGGCAACCGGCTTATTGCTTTATGGTTTGGAAGATGTGGTCAAGCTGCGACAAATGATGGCGCAGTCCGAAGGCAACGAAGAATTCAAACGCAACGAACAACAACGACTCAACGCTATGTTGGGTTTATGTGAAATCACCAGCTGTCGTCGACAATGTTTATTGCGTTATTTTGGTGAAAATTTGGCGCAACCCTGTGGCAATTGCGATTGCTGTTTGAATCCACCCGAGACTTGGGACGCAACCCAAGCAGTACAAATGGCGCTCTCTTGTGTGTATCGCACAGGTCAACGTTTTGGTGCTGGTCATGTTATTGATGTATTGCGCGGCAGTAATAATGAAAAAATTCTGCAATTTGGTCACAACAAATTATCTACTTACGATATTGGCAAACATCTCAGCGCTGACGAATGGAAATCAATTTTTCGCCAGTTAGTTGCACGCGGCTTATTGGATGTGAATAGCGATGGTTTTGGTGGTTTGTTATTAAATGAGTCCTGCCGGATTTATTTACGAGGTGAAGAAAAAATTTATTTGCGACGCGATATTAAAATCGCCGTCACTTCACCGCGCCGCGCCAATATTTCCGATTCCATCGAAGCCGAAGATCAATCGCTTTGGAACGCATTGCGTGCATGTCGTAAACGCCTCGCCGAAGAACACAGCGTGCCACCTTACGTAATATTTCACGATGCTACTTTGCGCGAAATGCTCGAATTCCGCCCGCTCACCCCCGAACAATTGCGCAACATCACCGGCGTTGGTGAAAGCAAATTAAAACGTTTCGGTGAAGCATTTTTAGCGGTGATTCGCGAAGCGGAATATGAGGGCTAAGTCATAAACTCATTTCAGTTTCCATTCAGCCTCACAGGAATAATCTGGCACTGTCCTGATGACATTCTCTTTGGAGGCAAAACAAATGAAATTATTAATCGCTAGCCTGGTAACCAGTATTGCATTGATGACATCTTCAGTGGCGCTGGCAGATAGAGGACATGGACACGGTCACAAACACAAGCATCGTCACCATTATCATGAGCGTACAGTCGTTGTTTATGAACGACCCGTGATTTATGAACGCCATGTTTATGCCAGAGTGGTTTCATCTCGACCCATTTATCGTGAAGTCGCTGTTGATGTGCCCTACCAAAGTTGTGGTGTCGAACGTGTTGGTTATCGCGCAGCCAACAGACGCGATTCAGCAACCGGCGCTATAGTGGGAGGAGTCATTGGCGCTGCAATCGGTCATGAAGTTGGCGGCAGGCATGACGCTTTGTTCGCAGGCTTGGCCGGTGCCAGCATAGGCCATTCGATCGCCGCTTCCGGTGGTAAAACTTATTACGAAGACCGTGAAGTCTGTAGCACCAGTTATCGTACAGAATATCGTCGAGAGCTGGTGGGCTACGATGTAGGTTATGACTATAACGGGAGAGTCTATTACACTGAATCATCAAGTCATCCAGGGAGCTCGATTCGCATTGATCTCCACCACTGATTGACTGGTGATTGACCTTTGTCCCGGTTAGAAGGATAGTGTGCCGGGCGCCCATCTCGTCTTTGAATCTGTGGATGATTTATGCGAATACTTCTATTGTTTTTTGTTCTTATTATTTCCAGAGTTGTTCAGGCTGATGAATTGCTTCTGCCCGATCAAATAGTGGATACACCTGCCGCTGATACCAATAGCTATATCAGTTCTGAATCTGCCAAATCAATTACCCCTGTAATCACCGCTGCGGATGCGGCAGAGCTGGTTGAGAAAAAATTTTCAGGACAAGTAATGAGCGTCAGTCTTCTGGATACTGATGCAGAAAATCCCATTTACGGTGTAAAAATTTTAAAAAATGGCCACATGAAAACCATTTATGTGGATGCCACCACGGGTCTTTTATCCAAACTTTCTGAATAAGGATTGCCTATGCGTATTCTTGTCGTTGAAGACGAAACAGCATTACGTGAACAAATAGTGTCACTCATAGAACATGAAAAATATGCTTGTGACAGCGCAGCTGATGGCCGTGACGGATTATTTCTCGGTACTGAATATGACTATGATCTGGCGATTGTTGATTTGGGCCTGCCCCTTTTGGAAGGCACCGAAGTCATTCGCCAGTTACGTGCAAAATCGCGCAACTTTCCCATACTGGTGTTAACGGCGCGCAGCAATTGGCAAGATAAGGTTCAAGGGCTTGAAGCCGGTGCAGACGATTATCTGACCAAACCTTTTCACCCGGAAGAATTGCGCGCAAGAATTCATGCTTTGTTGCGCCGTGCAAGCGGCCATGCATCGCCCGTTCTGCGTTACGGCCCCATCAGTATTGATACCAATGCCAAGCGCGTATTTCGCGATAACAATGAAGTGGAACTCACCAGCTTTGAGTACAACACCTTGACTTATTTGGCCATGCACCCTGGCAAAAACATTTCCAAACTCGAATTAACCGAACATTTGTATGCCCAAGACTACGACAGAGACAGTAATGTGATTGAAGTATTCGTTGGACGCTTGCGTAAAAAACTGGATCCAGATTCCAGTTTGAATTTAATTTCAACCCAACGCGGTTTGGGTTACCGATTTAATCCAGACATAACACAATGAGATCACCTTTCGCGTCTATTTCGTCGCGCTTGTTTTTTGCTTCTATTTTTTTGTTGCCGTCCTTTCTCGGGATAACCGGGATTTTTCTGGATCGTGCTTTTTATCAAGGTTTGAACGAAGCAGAAGAATCACGACTGCGCGCGCACATCAACCTGTTATTCAGTGTTGCTGAAATGCCGGATGCCGATAATCCCAAACGCAAGGGGTTGCGTATGCCCCTGACGCTCATAGAGCCGGGTTTCGAACGCCCCAACTCAGGACTCTACGGATATATTTTCAACGACGAAAAAGAAATTGTGTGGAGTTCCAATTCAGCATCACTACGAGACCATCCAGACTACCGGCAGCTTTCACTCAGCAGTACGCCCGGAAAAATGATTATGGATAAACTACCGATTGATGGCCGTGAATATTTTG
>CAZICR010000182.1:4159-6369 GCA_964537795.1 uncultured Cellvibrionaceae bacterium
CTGGGAGGACTCCAAAAACCAGTCTCATCCATTTCGATTCGTTGTCATCCACAGTGGTAAAACCTTTCGCTCGGAACTGGCAGCCTATCGCGGTGAACTTTGGCGATGGCTGGGTGCCGCTGCACTTTTTTTATTAATTGCGCAAACCATTATTTTGCGATTTGGTTTACGCCCCTTGAATAGATTAGCCACCGCGCTGGAAGCAATGCAAAGTGGTGACACCAATAAAATCGAAGGTAAACACCCCAAAGAGCTTCAGAAAGTCATCGATAATCTGAATCAGGTATTGGCAAGGGAACATTCATTACGTGCACGCTATCGCAATAGCCTGGCGGATCTTGCCCACAGTTTGAAAACGCCGCTGGCTGTGCTTCAAGGGCAATTGGGTAATGAGCGAGGAGGTCAGCAATTAGTACATGATCAAATCCAGCGCATGAACGAAGTCATCAGCTACCAGTTGCAGCGCGCTGTATCCAGCCAACAAACCGGAACCGTCCGCAGAACCCGGCTTGATCCGTTGGTTGATCGTTTGATCGGGGCGCTGCAAAAAGTTTACGCACATAAAAATATTCGTATAAATAGACAACTGGCCCCCAACTCCACACTGATGGGTGACGAGCAAGACATGATGGAACTGGTGGGTAACCTGCTCGAAAACGCCTGCAAATACGGAGACTCACAAGTATTGATCAGCAGCCACAAAGACGACACCCACCTCTGGGTCACTATTGAGGATGATGGCCCCGGGGTTCCACCTGAAGATCAGGAACGAATACTCAAAAGGGGGCAACGTCTGGATACCAATCTGCCTGGCCAGGGTATTGGTTTGGCGGTAGCCGCCGACATAGTTCAAGGTTACAACGGCAAAATCCAGGTCGGACAATCACCACTGGGCGGCGCTAAATTTCAATTTGCCATTCCTTTATCTCTCTAGATTCATCACCAAACCACAACAATATCCTCCTCAACGTGAGACATGTCTCACATAAGTTTCCTCTATACCGCACAAATTTCGCCGCCAATAGCGACTGTTGTAAAAGTCATTTCCTGTCCAAACTGACAACATCCAGAAAAAGAATTACATCTCCAATTACAGAGGATAAGATTATGTCAAACCGTACATGCATCGCAGTCGATTCAACTTGTGATTTGCCCGCAAAATTTATCCAGCAACACAATATTCAGGTGCTACCGATTTATATCAAACATAAAAACGGTGAGACACTGGATTATCGTGATCCACAAACCATGCTGAACTTTTATAAAAATCACTCAAAGGATCAATACGGTCTTGCACAATCTGACCCGCTGTCAGTGGATGATATGACGGATATTTTGCGAGAAAAACTTTTACCCAAATATGATCTGGTACAAGTCATCACCATCAATAGTCGTAAAAGCGAAGTCTATAAGCGAGTATCAGAAGCCGCTTTGGTGAATGAACCCAAGTTCAGGGAATTGGAAAAAAATGAGCCGGGGCGCGCACCATTTCGAATTCGCCTTTACGATTCCATGTCAATGTTTACCGGCCACGCCTTGATGGTGTATGAGCTGGTGAAACGCATTCACAATGACAACATGCCAATCAATCGCGCACTGAGGGAAATCGATAATATGCGTGATCAAGTGTACGGCTACATTATTCCCAATGATTTGTCTTACATGCGCGATCGTCGTCATTTACGCAAAGCTGACAACAACATTTCCTGGGTTAATTTCCAACTGGCTAACATGTTAAACATTCGTCCTATAGTGCAGCTGTACCGGGGTGATACAGACAAAATTGATACCGGCAAAGGTTTTCACGGCGCACTGGAAAAATTATTTGAACATGTGAAAAAACAAGTCGCCCAAGGCCTGACCAGTGAAGTGATTGCCATGAGTTATGGCGGATTACTGGAAGAAATAAAAGACGACCCTCTATTGGTAGAGTTTCGCAACTTCTGCGCCCGCTACAACATCAAAACCATGCTATCCATGATGAGCATGACCGGCGCCGTCAACGTAGGGCCAAAGTCTTTTGCTCTTTCGTTTGCAACGGATAAAGATTTGGTTTGATGCAAGGGGGCATCGCCCCCTTATACAACTCCCACCTTGCCAAAATATACGCTGGATGCGTATACTTGATAATCAGGATGATATGAAAGCTACCTTTATTGAACTACCTACCTTTGAACGCTTCAGAAAAGATTATTTGGATGATGATGGCT
>CAZICR010000183.1:0-6365 GCA_964537795.1 uncultured Cellvibrionaceae bacterium
AAGATCCTGACCTGGTATTGCTGGATATTCGCATGCCCGGCAAAGACGGCTTAACTCTAGCGCATGAAATCAGCAATATGGATGATCCACCAGCGATAGTGTTTTGCACCGCGTATGACAGCCATGCAATCGATGCCTTTGGTACATCGGCAATCGGTTATCTGCTAAAGCCAGTGAAAGCAGAGCAATTGATACAAGTTTTGGAGAAAGCACAAAAACTAAACAAAATTCAGCGCGCAGCCGCGAAAGAAAAAGCTGATAATACTTACCAGCGACAACACATCAGTGCCAAAACTCACAGGGGCATGGAACTAATTCCGATAAAAGATATACGTTATTTTATTGCGGATCAGAAATATGTCACTGTGCATCACACTCATGGCGAACACTTATTGGATGAAACCTTAAAAGAATTGCAGGATGAATTTTCCGGAAGATTTATTCGTATACATCGTAATGCGTTAGTGTCCAAGCAACACATTGAAGCACTGGAGCGCGACACACAAGGACAATTTTATCTGCGACTGTCGAATATTGAGAAACGTCCGTTAGTGAGCCGTCGGCATGTTGGCGACATCAAAGAATTGTTAAAAAGTATTTAAGAAATAGTTAGGCGGGCATCGGTTATGAATGGCGATCTTGAGCTAATATTTCAGTATGCACAGGCCAGAGCCGTTTGGCTGGATAAAACCCAGAAGAAAAATTTTGAACCTTGGCCTATATTTGATTGGAGAGAGTGATACACACGGGTGATAATGGGCAGCTATGATCTGGAACTAAAAGAAATGATTCGATGGCAGCGTGAACGTGCAGCCTGGATGGACATCGAACTAAGACAATAAATTCTTGAACCAATGTGGAATTTTTATGAAAACTATGGGAACCCTGTTTACAGTGTCTGCACCTTCCGGTGCGGGTAAAACCAGTTTGGTTGGAGCCTTGGTAAAATCCAATCCTGAAGTTTGTGTTTCTGTATCACACACCACCCGGGCAATGCGTCCCGGCGAAATTAATGGCGTGAATTATCATTTTGTTACTCGTGAAGTGTTTGAAGAAATGCTTGAAGCGGGTGGATTTCTTGAACATGCACGCGTGTTTGGAAATCTTTATGGCACCTCACAAAAATGGGTAATGGAAACTCTCAAGCAAGGTATAGATGTCATTCTGGAAATTGATTGGCAAGGTGCACAACAAGTCAGGCATTTGATCCCTGACACAGTCAGCCTTTTTATATTACCGCCCTCTCTGGCTTGCTTGCGTCAACGCCTGACGGCTCGTGGCCAGGACGATGAGTCAGTCATCAACTCACGCATGGCAGAAGCCATCAGTGAAATGTCGCACTACCCTGAAGCCGACTATTTAATCATCAATGATGATTTTACAGTTGCTTTAGCGCAGTTCCAGGCTTTGATTACCAGTCAGCATTTACGTTTGGAGCGACAGGTAGAACGCCATGAATCGCTGTTGAAAAGTTTGTTGTCGCCTTGATGACAGAATTTGTTTTCTGTAGCTTTTATCATTACTTTGTTAGTTCATTGATGGCTTTGTTCAATGCATCTTCCAATTCTTTTATTTGAATGGGTTTGGTGATGAAGTCGTTCATGCCAGCCTCGTAGGCTTTGAGGCTGTCGTCGGCTTGTACACCGGCGGTTAAAGCGATGATCCAGGGTTTTTCATTATCCCTTTTATTTTCTCGAATTAAACGAGTCGCGGTGTAACCATCCATCCGATCCATTTGTATGTCCATTAAAATAATATCCACATCGCGTTGTTCTATGGCATCTACTGCTTCCTGGCCGTCGGAAACACAGGCAATTTTCTGGAACCCAAGCTTCTTGAGCATCATGGTTGCAACCATTTGATTTACGCTATTATCTTCAACAATCAAGATGCGGGTACTTTTGTTGATGGAAATTTTTTTCATTAAAAAATGTTGTTTGTTTTCACTTTGCCCCAGCACATTTAACAGTGTTCTTTTCAGTGTATTGGTGCGAACAGGCTTCATTAATACTACATCTATGTTAGGCCATTCGGTTCGGCTGACGTTGGCGCTACTCAAAATAATGATCGGTTTGTTTTTGAGTGAGGAGTGCCTGATCTCATTGGAAAGTGTACCGCCATTCATTTGCGGCATACAAAAATCCAGAATGATCAGATCATATTGCTGACCAAATTTGAGGTTTTCCAATGCGGAACTGGCGGAATCAAAAGCGGCCACTTGCATCCCCCATTGCAACAGGGTTGTCGATAAAACCCGTCGATTGGTTGCATTATCATCGACAATCAAAACGCGCAAATCCTTAAAACTTTCAACCTGATTCATGGTTTCAGACGCAGTGAATTTCGGATCAAAATCCAGTTTTAGTGAAAAATAAAAGGTAGAACCTTTATTAATTTCACTGTCTAACCACAAGCGCCCACCCATTTGCTCTGCAATTTTTTTACTGATCGCCAACCCCAAGCCAGTTCCACCGTAGCGACGCGTTATACTGTTGTCTGCCTGGCTAAATGCGTTGAATAATTGGGTTTGATTTTCTTTGGCGATACCAATTCCGGTATCTTTAATGGCAACCAACAATTCACAATGATTATTTTCCTTGTTGATTTCAATAGGTGTGACTTCAACAAATACTTCACCTTTCTCGGTAAATTTAATGGCATTGCCTAAAAGATTATTAATGACTTGCCGGATGCGTGATGCATCGCCAAGCAGGCTCAAAGGCAAGCCAGGAGATAATAAATAATTTATTTCCAATCCTTTTTCATTGACTTGTTTGGAAAATAACTCGAGACACTCTTCGATCAAATTGCGTAAATCAAATGGCGAATGATCAAACTCCATTTTGCCTGCATCTATTTTTGAGAAATCCAGAATATCATTAATAATCACTAGCAAACTTTCACCGCTGGATTGAATGGTTTGGAGTAATTGTTGTTGTTCTTCATTCAGTGGTGTTTCGCTCAACAGCGATGCGCAACCAATAACACCATTCATGGGAGTGCGAATTTCGTGGCTCATCACGGCAAGAAATGAACTCTTAACCTGCGCCAGTTGCAGCGCTTCTTCCTGAGCTTTTTTCAAGGCAACTTCAGCTTCCACTTGTGCAGTGATATCGCGGGATATGCCCACCAATCCCAGCACATTTCCATTCTCATCACACAAAGAGGTTTTAACCGACTCGCAATAAAGATATTGACCGGAAGGTTGTAAATGGCATTCACGAATCCTGATGTCACCTGCTTTGGCCATCATTTCCTGTTCTTCTTTAAATAATTTTTCCTTATCGCGTGGAGATAATATTTTGGAGTCGTAATCGGTTTTACCAATTAATAATGCCGGATTCTCTGCACCGTGGTAGCGACTCCATGCCAGGTTACCACCTAAAAATTTTGAATCCCGATCCTTGTAATAAAACATATCGGTCAGTTGGTCTTGCACGAAAGTGAGAAAGTTAACTTTCTTGATAGCTTCTTCTCTGGCTTTGACTTGTGCGGTGATGTCAATCAGAAAACCGCAGCCGAACATCGAATCTGTTTCGAGTGGTGATACTTGTAGCAAAATATGTTTTGGCGGAAAGGAAATTTCCTGGCTGATACTGCAGTAAAGTTCACAGGATTCCTTCAAGGTTTTTTTAAGTGCCATGTCCGGAGACAAGTTTTTCAGGAAAAGATCAGGATGGGAGCAACAGTCACCGGGAGTCATACCCAGTAATGAAATAACCGGTGTATTGATTGAATCAACACAGAAATCGCCTTTCTCAGTGAAATGATATTGAAATACCACACCAGGTAGTGCGTTGAGTTGATCCATCGAGCTATCCAGTCAAATCGTCGATTTCATCAGCATAGCCCATAATTTGAGCTTCATTCGACCCGATCCAAACTTAAACAGGGCATTATCTCCTTTAGGGTTGGCAGTTGGCTGGATTCTGAGCATAATGTCGTCCCTTTCCAAATTTCCACTCTGGGTAGATTGTTATGGCTCGAATTACCGTTGAAGATTGTCTGCAACATGTTGATAACCGTTTTGAATTAGTGATGGTGAGCAGCAAGCGCGCTCGTCAACTGGCTATTGGTGGCAAGACACCTTTTGTTCCAGAAGAGAATGATAAGCCGACAGTGATTGCACTGCGTGAAATTGAAGAAGGGTTTATTGATGCGAGCATACTCTTGGAAAAAGACGTACTGCCCCAACCTAAACCTGAGCGTGTTTACGACAACGAGCTTTAATCCCATCCACCCCGGAGGTTGGCGTGCAAACTCTGGAAACCTTAAGCCAAAGGCTTTCATCTTATCTGGACCCGGTCCAGATAAACGGGGTTCAGCGTGCCTATCTCTATGCAGAACAAGCCCACGACGGCCAAAAGCGCCGTAGTGGTGAGGCTTATATAACCCACCCTCTTGCGGTAGCGGACATACTGGCCGGTATGCATATGGACCATCAAAGTCTGATGGCGGCCATGTTGCATGATGTGATTGAAGATACAGGTATCAGCAAAAAAGCCCTCGCCAGCCAATTTGGCGACGCAGTGGCCGAACTGGTTGACGGCGTTAGCAAGCTGACGCAAATCGAATTTGAAACCCACGCAGAAAAGCAGGCCGAAAACTTTCAAAAAATGGCTCTGGCCATGGCCAATGATTTACGTGTGATTATGGTGAAGCTCGCCGACCGATTGCACAACATGCGCACCCTGGGCGCTATGCCCACCGACAAAAAACGACGCATTGCCAAAGAAACCTTGGAAATCTACGCGCCCATCGCCCATCGCTTGGGAATGAATGATGTGCGCATGGAATTGGAAGATCGCAGTTTTTATGCCATGCACCCGCTTCGCGCTTCGCGTATGCAAGCGGCATTACGCAGTGCTCGCGGTAACCGAAAGGAGTTGGTTGAACAAATCCAAACCGCTATTGAAAAACGTTTATTGCGTGAAGATATTAATGGCGTTGTTATTGGTCGCGAAAAACATATTTTCAGTATTTATGAAAAAATGCGCACCAAGAAAAAATCCTTTAAAGAAATTATGGATGTTTACGCATTCAGAATTGTTGTCGATAAAGTGGATACTTGTTATCGCGTACTGGGTATTGTGCACAATCTCTATAAACCGGTTGCCGGTGAATTTAAAGATTATATTGCGATACCAAAAGCCAATGGTTATCAAAGTTTGCACAGTGTATTGATCGGCATGCACGGTGTTCCGATTGAAGTACAAATTCGCACCAAAGAAATGGATGAAATGGCCAACAGTGGAATTGCTGCGCATTTTCTTTACAAGGCCAATAGCGATGAAACCTTGAATGCCAGCCACAATCGTGCGCGTCAATGGGTTCAGGGTTTGCTTGAAATGCAACGCAACGCCGGTAATTCACTGGAATTTATCGAGAACGTTAAAATCGATTTATTCCCTGATGAAGTTTATGTCTTCACACCAAAAGGAAAAATTGTTGAGTTGCCGTCCGGTGCAACGGCTGTTGATTTTGCTTACGCCGTGCATACCGATGTAGGTAATACTTGTGTTGCTTGCCGAATCAACGAACGCATGGCATCTCTATCGCAGCCTTTACAGAGCGGACAACGCATTGCCATCATTACAGCGCCCAATGCACAACCCAATCCCAATTGGTTAAATTTTGCAGTGAGTGCAAAAGCACGCAGTGCCATTCGACATTATTTGAAACACCAACGGCATCATCAATCAGTCAGTTTGGGCAAACGTATGTTGCATCGTGCGTTTGCCGATTTACATCTGGAAATGGAGCAAATCAGCGAGCAACAAAAAAGTGATTTATTAAAATTTGTACAGCTCGAAAACCTGGATTTATTATTTGAAGAAATTGGTTTAGGAAAAAGAACTGCTCAAAGTGTTGCGCGCTTGTTACATCCCGAAGCAGAAATTAAACGCAATTTGCCTTCGCATTCAGCCATCACAATTGATTCCGCAGATGGCATGATTATCAGTTTTGCACGATGTTGCCGCCCCATACCGGGCGATCCGATTATTGGCCATATCAGTTCAGGAAAAGGATTGGTTATTCACCAGGATACCTGTCGCAATATTGTCGAAATTCGCCACAACGCCGAAAAAATCAGCCAAGTAAACTGGGCCGCGCAAGTGAGCGGTGAATTTTTGGTGGATTTACGTATTGATGTCGAAAGCGAGCGCGGCATTATCGCGATACTGGCAACACGTATCACTGAGCAAGGCGCCAATATAGAACATATCAATGTGCATGAGCGAGATGCACACAATAGCGTCATCCATATTTGCATTGGCGTACATAATCGAATCCATCTCGCGAATATTATGCGTAGAATACGCACACTCAGTTTCGTCATTCGCGTACATCGCGCAAAACATTAA
>CAZICR010000184.1:0-6363 GCA_964537795.1 uncultured Cellvibrionaceae bacterium
ATATATTCGTTACTGGCGGTGTTGTTTCTTCTTTGGGCAAAGGTATTGCCTCTGCCTCCCTCGCCGCAATTCTTGAAGCGCGTGGTTTAAAGGTCACCATTATGAAGTTGGATCCCTACATTAATGTGGATCCGGGCACTATGAGTCCATTCCAACACGGTGAAGTTTTTGTGACTGAAGACGGCGCAGAAACCGATTTGGATCTGGGTCATTACGAAAGATTTATTCGTACCAAAATGACTCGTCGTAATAATTTTACGACAGGTCGGGTTTACGAAACCGTATTGAGAAAAGAGCGTCGTGGTGATTACCTTGGCGGAACAGTGCAAGTAATCCCGCACATCACAGACGAAATCAAGCGTCGTATCATCGAAGGCGGAATGGATGTTGATGTTGCACTGGTAGAAATTGGCGGAACAGTGGGTGATATTGAATCTCAACCATTTCTGGAAGCAGTGAGGCAATTAAAAGTAGAGATGGGATCAAAATCCATGTTGGTTCATCTCACGCTTGTGCCTTACATTGCAACTGCCGGCGAAACCAAAACCAAACCCACACAACATTCTGTAAAAGAGTTACGCTCAATTGGTTTGCAGCCGGATATTTTATTGTGTCGTTCTGAAATTATGGTAGATGAAGATTCCCGTCGAAAAATTTCATTATTTACCAACGTTGCCGAACGCGCAGTAGTACCGCTTCCTGATTGCAATACCATCTACAAAATTCCGCGTTTATTGCAAAGTTATGGATTGGATCAAATCGTTGTTGAGCATTTGGGTTTGGATTGTCCACCGGCAGATTTATCTGAATGGGATAAAGTGGTAGAGGGCAAACTACATCCGATACATTCAGTCACTATTTCCATGGTTGGCAAATATATGGAATTGTTGGATGCCTACAAATCCCTGATTGAAGCTCTGACGCATGCAGGTATTCACACCAGTACAAAAGTAAACATTAACTACATTGATGCTGAACGAGTTGAAAAAGAAGGCATTGATATTCTGAAAGACGCTGATGCGATTTTGGTTCCTGGTGGATTCGGTGAGCGTGGTGTCGAAGGTAAATTAATGGCTGTGCAATACGCTCGTGAAAACAAAGTTCCTTATTTGGGCATTTGTTTGGGCATGCAATCAGTGGTTATTGAATTTGCGCGTAATGTTTTAGGTTTGAAAGACGCCAACTCAACAGAATTTAATCGACAAACCCCACATCCTATTATTGGTTTAATTACTGAGTGGACAAACACAGAGGGCGCCGTTGAAAAGCGTGATGAATCCTCTGATCTGGGTGGCACTATGCGCTTGGGCGCGCAGGAATGTCGATTGGTTGCCGATGCCAAAGCGCGTGAAATTTATGGTGCGGATGTTATTGTTGAACGTCATCGTCATCGTTATGAAGTCAACAACAATTATGTTGATCGTTTGCAGCAAGCCGGTTTAAAAATTGGCGGTTGGTCTGCTGATGATACTTTGGTTGAAATGGTGGAATTGCCTGACCATCCCTGGTTTGTGGCATGTCAATTCCATCCGGAATTTACATCCACACCACGCGATGGACATCCATTATTTACCAGTTTTGTAAAAGCGGCTTTGGCAAATAAGAAACCCTAATTAATAGAAAATCGTTGTAAAGGAAATTTTAGTGAGTCTAGAAATAGTCAAAATTGGAAACCTTCAAGTCGGTAATTCGTTACCCTTCGTTTTATTTGGTGGTATGAATGTACTGGAATCGCGTGACATGGCTATGCAAGTTGCAGAAGCTTATGTTAAAGCCACACAAAAACTTAATATCCCTTACGTTTTTAAAGCGTCTTTCGATAAAGCCAATCGATCCTCTATTCATTCCTACCGTGGCCCCGGAATGGAAGAAGGTCTGAAAATTTTTCAGGAAATTAAAAATACTTTTAAGATTCCTGTCATTACTGATGTACATGAAATTCATCAATGTGCTCCGGTTGCTGAAGTGGCGGATGTGATTCAGTTGCCCGCATTTTTAGCCAGACAAACAGATCTGGTAGTCGCCATGGCAAAAACTGGTGCTGTGATTAATATTAAAAAGCCGCAATTTTTAAGCCCCGGACAAATGAAAAATATTGTCGAAAAATTTATCGAATGCGGTAACGACAAAATTATTCTCTGTGATCGAGGCACTAATTTTGGTTACGACAATTTAGTGGTAGATATGCTGGGTTTTCGCACTATGCGTGAAGTCAGCGGCAATGCCCCAGTTATTTTTGATGTAACACATTCATTGCAATGTCGCGATCCCATGGGTTCTGCCTCCAGCGGACGTCGTCATCAAGTTGCAGAATTAGCACGTGCGGGAATGGCGGTAGGCTTGGCAGGATTATTTTTGGAAGCACATCCTGACCCTGATAATGCCAAATGTGATGGACCCAGCGCTTTGCCTTTAAATAAACTTGAAGGTTTTTTGCAGCAGATGAAAGCTATTGATGATGTGGTAAAGAATTTTCCGTTATTGGATATTAAATAGCTGGCGATTGAATAAATATCTGAAATCAAAAAATTCAGTGATCGATGGTTTTGAAGAATTTGAAGAAGTTGTCGTGCGTTAATGCATGATTAAGAGAATAGAAAAATATCAGTTTAAATAATTAAACTGAAAATAGAATTTTTAATAAACGCTTGTTTTAAAATTGTGGAGCAACAATATGAGTAAGATTGTAGATATTAAAGCCTTTGAAATTTTGGATAGCCGTGGCAATCCAACGGTTATGGCGGAAGTGATTCTGGCCGACGGTTCGGTTGGTTCTGCAACTGCTCCGTCTGGTGCCTCTACCGGTTCGCGTGAAGCCTTGGAATTGCGTGATGGCGATAAATCACGTTACTTGGGTAAAGGTGTATTGAAGGCTGTTAACAATATCAACACCACTATCAAAAATTTGGTGGTCGGTTTTGATTCACTTGATCAGCGCGCGCTTGATAACGCCATGATTAAAGCTGACGGTACCGATTTTAAAACTGTGTTGGGCGCAAACGCTATTCTCGCTGTGTCTTTGGCAAATGCCAAAGCAGCCGCTATTTCGAAAAAAGTTCCACTTTACGCACACATTGCTGATTTAAATGGCACTCCAGGCAAATACTCAATGCCAGTGCCAATGATGAATATCATCAACGGTGGTGAGCATGCGGATAACAACGTAGACATTCAAGAGTTTATGGTGCAGCCAGTCGGTGCAAAAACTTTTGCAGAAGCCTTGCGTATGGGCGCGGAAATTTTCCACACTTTGAAAAAAATTCTGCACGATAAAGGTTTGAGCACTTCTGTTGGTGATGAAGGTGGTTTTGCGCCTAACTTGCCATCAAATGAAGATGCGTTAAAAATTATTTCTGTTGCCGTGGAAAAAGCCGGCTATAAGTTGGGCGACAATGTCACTCTTGCCCTTGACTGTGCGTCAACTGAATTCTACAAAGATGGCAAATACGATTTGGCGGGTGAAGGCCGCGTATTTACCACCAATGAATTCTCTGATTACCTGGCTGACTTGGCTGCACGTTACCCCATTATTTCTATTGAAGACGGTAAAGACGAAAGTGATTGGGATGGTTGGGCGGATCTCACCAAAAAAATCGGTCACAAAATTCAATTGGTGGGCGACGATTTATTTGTAACCAACACCAAAATTTTAAAACAAGGTATCGACAAAAAAATTGCTAATTCAATTTTGATTAAGTTCAACCAAATTGGTTCTTTGTCAGAAACTTTGGACGCAATCAAAATGGCACAGAGCGCAGGTTACACAGCAGTGATTTCTCACCGCTCCGGTGAAACTGAAGATACTACTATTGCCGATTTGGCTGTTGCCACCGCTGCAGGTCAAATCAAAACCGGTTCACTCTGCCGTTCAGATCGCGTGTCAAAATATAACCGTTTGTTACGCATTGAAGCGGAGTTGGGTGCAGCAGCTCCTTACAAAGGTCGTGCAGAATTTAAGTCGTAAAAAACAAAAGCATGACCCCACCCTAACCCTCCCCTTGCCAGGGGAGGGGACAGTTAATCCCCTGGCGAAGGGGAAGGTTAGGAGGGTGAAGTTTTTTGAACAGGAAAAATAGATAAAGGTAACCCCAACATAAAATGAAATGGTTTCTTGGAATTCTGGTTGTGCTTTTATGTGCACTGCAATATCGCCTGTGGATAGGTGAGGGCAGTCTTGCGCAGGCGAATCGGTTGGAACAAGAACTTAAAGTACAGCAAGCAGAAAATGATCGTTTACTTGAACGTAATCGCATTATTCATGTTGAAGTGGAAGATTTGAAAACCGGTTTGGATACTATTGAAGAGCGCGCGCGAAAAGATATAGGTTTAATCAAAAAAGATGAAACCTTTTATATGCTGTTAGACGAACAACAATAATAATTTATGTCTATTTCATCGCCTGCATTTTGGTTCGTAGTTCCGGCAGCGGGTTCCGGTAGCCGGATGCAGTCAGCCACACCCAAGCAATATTTATGTTTAGCCAATAAAACGATATTGGATCAGACTTTATCGCGTTTATTATCGGTTACTGATTTGGCTGGAATTGTGGTGGCTCTGAGTGCGGATGACCAAGATTTTTCACAATCGCTTTTCGCATCCCATCCTAAAATACACCGCGTTGTGGGTGGGCAGGAGCGTAGTGATTCTGTCTTGGCGGCCTTGGAATTTCTTGAAAATAAAATTGCACAGGATGATTGGGTGTTGGTACATGATGCGGCCAGGCCTTGCATCAGTCTTGAATCCATTAATGAATTAATACAATCCTTAATTGATGATCCTGTCGGTGGCATTTTGGCAATTCCGGTTGCCGATACATTAAAACGTTCAAATTTCCAACAGGAAATTATCGAAACGCTTGATCGCCGTTCTCTCTGGCAAGCACAAACTCCACAAATGTTTCGTTACGGTGTTTTGCTGTCGTCGCTTAAAAAGGCCAGAGCGAATCAACAAATTGTCACAGATGAAGCATCGGCAATTGAATTGGCAGGATTGTCAGCTAAAATTCTCACAGGCAGAACGGATAATATTAAAATCACGCGGCCAACTGATCTTGATCTGGCCGAATTTATTTTGCAAAAACAAAATAGTTCAGGACATTAATTATGCGAATTGGACAGGGCTATGATGTGCATGCATTCGGCCCGGGCGAAAAAATTGTGATAGGTGGTGTGGTCATTCCACATCATCACGGATTGGTTGCGCATTCGGACGGCGATGTTTTGTTGCATGCACTTTGCGATGCGTTACTAGGCGCTGCTGCTTTGGGTGATATAGGAAAACATTTTCCTGATACGGATATGCAATATAAAAATATTGATAGCCGCGCTTTGTTGCGAATGGTTTACGCAAAAGTGAATCAAAAAGGATGGAAGCTTACCAATACTGATATGACAATCGTTGCGCAGGCACCGAGGATGGCCAGTTACATTCCACGTATGATTGAAACTATCGCCAGCGATTTACGTTCGGATATTTCACAAGTTAATGTGAAAGCGACAACTACTGAAAGGTTGGGTTTTACAGGCAGGGAAGAAGGTATTGCTTGTTATGCTGTAGTTTTACTTGAAGAGATTACATAATTATTTTTCAAAGGGACGCGATATGCCGGTTATTGAATCCAAATTTCGTTCTCCTTGGTGGTTGATAGGTGGCGACATGCAAACGCAGTTGCCTATGCTTCTTCGTTGGAATTCTCCGACAGGCAATCCCGTTATTATCCCGACCAGAGATAATGATCAGCTTTCAGCAACTTTGTACAAATCACCCACAACGGCCAAACGTTTGGTCATACTGAGCCACGGATTGGAAGGCAGTAACAGGCAGCATTATGTGTTGGGTGTTGTTGGATATCTGCAAACTAATCGGTTGGTTGGTGAAGTGCCTGATATTTTGGCTTGGAATCTGCGCAGTTGCGGTTCGCCTGATAATAAAACTCACAAAATGTATTTTTCAGGATGTACTGATGATATTGATGATGTTGTGCTTTGGGCAGAGCAACAAAATTATCAGGAAGTTATTTTGTTTGGTTATTCGCTGGGTGGAAATGTCACCCTGAAATGGTTGGGTGAACAGGGAAAAAACGCAGTTGCGCGAAATATTAAAGCCGTTTGCACTGCGTCATCCACTATAGATTTGAGTTCTTCAGTAAAAAAATTGGATAGGTTGCGAAATATTACCTATAGGTTATTTTTTGTAACCGGTATGAAACGGCGCGTGAAAAGAAAAATAAATGAATATCCGGGATCAATCAATTTGCCAAATCTAGATAAAGTGAATTCATTCGGCACCTACGATGAATATGTTTCAGCGCCATTAAACGGATTTGTTAATGCAGACGTTTTGCATCAATCATCCAGTGCTGTG
>CAZICR010000185.1:0-6362 GCA_964537795.1 uncultured Cellvibrionaceae bacterium
GGATCAACTCCATCCAAAACATCCAGCGCCAGGTTTCATAACCCCACCAAAACATTGCAGTGGAACCTCCGGCATATTCAGCCAGAAAGTAATTGCTGAGAAAGGCAAAAAACAAACCTGAAATAATGGCAATTTGTTGAACGGAGCTAAGCTTCCCTCGCAAGTGCGCGGGGGTGACTTCGCTAATGTAAGCCGGGCAAATAATACTGGCTGCGCCCACTGCCAAGCCGCCAATGACACGGTAGATGATGAATTCAATAGATCCGGTTGCTATGCCTGATCCCCACGCGGAGACAATAAACAGTATCGCGGAAATCATCAGTACCCACCAACGACCGAACTTGTCAGCTGCACGTCCCGCAATCAATGCACCGAAAGCACAACCTAACAACATGGATGCAACCCTGAAGGAGCTATCATCCTTTGCTTCCCACATGAATCCGATAAACATCAGACCCGCAATGATTAATAATTCTTTGCGCACGAAGTAAAGACCAATGGTTGCCAGAATTGCAGAACCAAAGGCGAGATAAATGGAAAGGGTCGATCTCACAGATTCGCCAGTTGTCAAACTGAATGCCTGATTGAGACCGTCGTAAGTTCCGTTAATAACTCCGCTGTCAAACCCAAACAAAAAACCGCCGATAGTGGCGATGATTGTAATAAGGACGACAAACGACATATTCGCCTGACCGGCGTTAACTGAGTGGTTCATGGATGTACCTATTCTGGACATTGCTGTTATTGAAATTATGGATACTAATAGTCGTCTCCGACCGCAGCGATATTACCCCAACATAGTCTGATCGACTATATATCGGGTGAAATTAGATTAAATTTCGAATGAGAAACCGGTTTTGGATAGCTGCTCATAGGCTTTTGCATCAAAGGTGTAAAGATTGGCTGCCCTGTGGGGAACGCCCTGTTGTTTTTCATTGCAGGATGACAGGAGGTTCATCTTCATAATTTTGCGGCGGAAATTGGGTTTATCCAGTTTGATATTGAGGATAGCTTCGTAAAGCGCCTGCAATTGCAAAAGGGTAAATTTTTCCGGGAGTAAATTAAAGCCTATGGGTTGATGGCAAACTTGGTGGCGTAAGACCTTTAGTCCATGTTCGATGATTTCAGCATGGTCATAAACCAGTTCGGGCAAATTGCTGGCACTTTGCCAATTAACCTCTTCAGCTGTTTGGCCTGCAACCAGTGACAGGTTATCTGCACTAACCAGTGCAAAATAAGCAACAGTGACTACCCGCTCGTCCGGGAAACGGTTGACCCTGCCAAAGGTTTTCAGCTGTTCCAAAAAAACATCGCGAATGCCGGTCAATTCTTCCAGCAAGCGATAGGCGGCGTCACGCAGGTTTTCGTCGTAACGTATCCATCCTCCCGGCAATGCCCATTTGCCCTGATGCATAGGGTCGGTCTGGCGAACCAATAATATTTTGAGTTCATTGTGATCCAAGCCAAAAATCAGGTTATCAATAGACAAGGCTTTGATGACATTTTCCGGTAATTTTAATGAACCGGTTTTACTGTGGCTGCTGGGTATATGTTTGCTCGACACAAAAAATTTCCTGTAGATTCAAAACGTTATTCTGATTTTCCGAACCGAAATAGTCATAACTGATAAAACTTGATCATTCTATAAGCCATACACAATAAAATGAAATCTGTTTTCATCTTATTTTCAAAAGGACAATAAGCGTGTATCCTTTCGGCCACTATTTTTTTCATGAGTTGCACTATGTTATTTCTGGGAATTGATCTGGGAAGTTCGTCTACCAAATTATCAGTATTGGATGGCGCCAGTGGCAAGAGCCTTGGAGCCTTATCTTATCCGGAAAGTGAGTTGGCGATACAAAGCCCGGAGTTTGGATTTGCTGAGCAAGATCCTGAGGTCTGGTGGGACTGCGTACAAAAAGGCTTTGCCAAATTAGTGACTAGAGGTGGTTTTGATCCTAAAAAAATTACCGCCATAGGCATCTCTTACCAAATGCATGGTTTGGTATTGGTCGATCAACAGCAACAGGTCTTGCGCCCTTCGATTATTTGGTGTGACAGCCGTGCAGTTCCTTTGGGTAACCAAGCTTTAGCTGATTTGGGCCGCGATTATTGCTTCGGACATTTGTTGAATTCACCAGGAAATTTTACGGCAGCCAAACTGCGCTGGGTTCAGCAACATCAACCGGAAATTTTCAGCAAAATTTATAAAATGATGTTGCCTGGTGATTTTATTGCGATGAAATTGACGGGTGAAATTACCACTACTGCATCGGGGCTTTCAGAAGGCACTTTGTGGGATTTCAAAGAAAATCGTGTGGCCAATGAATTACTTGCACACTGGAAAATGGATGCAGACCTGATTCCTGATCTGGTTCCCGGTTTAGGTATTCAGGGTGAAGTAAAAGCAGATGTCGCTACATCATTAGGATTAAGCCCTGGGGTAAAAGTCTGTTATCGCGCTGGAGATCAACCTAACAATGCGTTTAGCTTGAATGTATTGCAGCCTGGTGAAGTTGCTGCTACCGCAGGCACCTCAGGTGTAATTTATGGTGTCACAGATAAAGCCGCGGCGGATGTGCAGTCGCGAGTGAATACTTTTTTGCATGTCACCAATACTGAAACAGAAAAACGCAATGGTGTTTTGGTTTGTGTGAATGGTTGCGGTCGTTTATATTCCTGGTTGCGACAAACCATTAGTGCAACCGGTGCCACTGCCTCTTACCCACAGTTAAATGCATTGGCAGATTCTGTTCCCGTGGGAAGTGACGGTTTGATATTTCATCCATTTGGCAATGGGGCTGAACGAATTTTTCAAAATCAAAATCTGGGTGCGCAATTGCGAAATTTGGATTTTAATCGTCACGGTTTGGGACATATGGTCCGCGCTGCACAGGAAGGCATTGTGTTTTCGTTGAATCAAGGATTTGATGTTCTTAAATCCTTGGGTGGTAGTTGTAATCTGGTACGAGCCGGTAAGGGCAATATGTTTTTAAGTGATGTGTTCACACAAACTTTTGCCAATACGACCCAGGCAGCCGTTGAATTATTGGAAACTGATGGTGCCGAAGGTGCTGCACGCGCAGCAGCAATGGGGTCGGGTTTTTATGCTTCTGCAAAAGAAACATTTAACGGGTTGAAACGAATTGCTTTAGTGGAACCGCAACTCAATTTATCGGCGCAATATCAAGATGCTTATCATGCATGGGTAAGTTTGTTGCCAAAAACAGAGTGAAATTTTTTAAACGTGTTATTGAAAAATCAAAAAGGTGAAAAACATGGGTATTGTTCTTGGTAACAAAGAATATTTTCCTGGCATAGGTAAGATCGGTTACGAAGGTCCGGATTCCGACAATCCACTGGCTTTCAAATACTATGATGAAAATCGTGTGGTTGCTGGCAAAAGTTTGAAAGATCATTTCAAATTTGCCACTTGTTATTGGCATACATTCTGTGGCGCCGGCCATGATCCATTTGGTCCCGGAACTAAAATATTTCCTTGGGCAGCAACACCTGATGTGGTTGCACGTGCTAAGGAAAAAATGGATGCAGCCTTTGAATTTTTCACTAAAATTGGCACGCCTTATTATTGTTTCCATGACATAGATTTAATTGATGAAGGTAGCAGTCGTGCCGAAACATCAAAGCGTTTGCAAACCATTGTTGAATACGCAAAAGAAAAACAAAAAGCGTCTGGCGTAAAATTATTGTGGGGCACCGCGAATCTTTTCTCTAATCCACGTTACATGAACGGTGCTTCAACCAATCCGGATTTTAATGTTGTTGCTTATGCTGGTGCGCAATTGAAAGATGCCCTGGATGCAACCATCGCATTGAATGGCGAAAACTATGTATTCTGGGGCGGCCGTGAAGGTTACATGAGTTTGCTCAATACCCAAATGAAGCGCGAACAGGATCATTTGGCTCGTTTCCTGACTATGGCGCGTGATTATGCTCGTGGCCAAGGCTTCAAAGGTGTGTTCTTCATCGAACCAAAACCTATGGAACCATCCAAGCACCAATATGATTTTGACGCGGCAACAGTTATTGGTTTTTTGCGTCATCATGGTTTGGATAAAGATTTCAAATTGAATTTGGAAACCAACCACGCCACTTTGGCCGGACACACTATGTGTCACGACATGCAAACGGCTGCTGACGCAGGCATGTTGGGTTCTCTGGATGCCAACCGTGGTGATTATCAAAATGCGTGGGACACCGACCAGTTCCCTTACAACATCAACGAAACGGTTGAGATGATGTTGGTATTGTTGCGCAGCGGTGGTTTGCAGGGTGGCGGTGTGAACTTCGATGCCAAAGCGCGTCGTAACTCACCTGATCCTGTGGATCTCTTCTATGGTCACATCGGTGGCATGGACACATTTGCCCGCGCGTTGATTATTGCGGACAGCCTGATCCAAAAATCACCTTTGGAAGCTATGCGCAAAGAGCGTTACGCCTCTTTCGATTCAGGCAAAGGCGCTGATTACGAGGCGGGTAAATTGACTCTGCAGCAACTCGCAGAACTGGGTAATGCTGGCGGCGAAATCAAGCTACAAAGCGGTCGTCAGGAACTCTACGAAAACATTATCAACCGTTATATTCGTTAATCCTCGCCGATCCCAATAAAAACCGTTGATCATAACAACGTGATTGACGGTTTTTTTTTATGGCTGTCGAACCTATCGATATGAAGATCTGAACCGATCTCTCTGTTCGATGTCTCTGCAAGTGCAAATCTATTAAGTCTGGCAAGTAGCGGGCGCTTTTCTATTGGTAATCCCAATAGCTAAGGACTACCATTTATGCAGCCTAAAACGGCCGGATTATTATTTAGGGACCCTACCTATGACCAAATCGATTTATGGTTCAATTTTAACTCTTGCTTTACTCTTGTCTGCTTGTGGTGGGGATTCTCCGCCCGATAAATGGAAAGAAGGCGAATTTGCGGATGCGGACGGCTATAAAAACCAATGCCAGGCACCCCGAACCGGTAGCAGTAAAATTACCGGCATCCCTTTTCCCGACAAAAAAGGCTCGCGATTGGATGAGAAGAACTTCCTTAGATCATGGAGTCATGAAACCTATCTTTGGTATAAGGAGTTGCCTGATATCGACCCGGCCAACTCTGATACCCCGCAGGTTTATTTTGATAAATTAAAAACCAGCGCGAAAACTTCATCAGGAAAAGCAAAAGATAATTTTCACTTTTCCGAACCCACTGAAGATTCAGAAGCTTGGGAAGCGGGAATGACTTACGGTTATGGACTTCATTTAAAAGTCTATTCAACCATTCCTCCGCGAAGTTTTTTTGTGTCCGATGTTGAAGTAGGTTCGCCAGCTGCCAACGCAGGTATCAAACGTGGTGATCAAATTCTTGAATTGGATAATGTCAGTTTGATTTCCGATAACACAACTGCTGGTATCAATACATTAAATGATGCACTCTTTCCTGACGCATTAAATGAAGCGCATTCCTTTACCCTCCAACACACGGGCGAAACAACCAATTACACAGTGACCTTAGTGTCTGCTGAAGTTGATGTGACCGCTGTTCCGGTTGCCAAGGTGATTACCCAAGGCGAAGACAAAATTGGTTACATCCAATTCAATACATTTATCGAAAATGCCCAGGATGAATGGGTAGATGCCGTGCAGGATCTTAAGGATGCAGGCGTTAGCGATTTGGTTTTGGATTTGCGTTACAACGGCGGTGGATTAATTTCTATAGCATCAATGGTGAGCTACATGATTGGTGGCAGTAATGTCGCCGGAAAAACTTTTATTCAGTATGTTGCCAATGATCAATATGCGACGGAAGCTCCTTATCGTTTCACTACTGTGGGGCTTTATGGGGTGAACAAGAATAATAATTTGCCAACATTTAATTTCAATCGCGTGTATGTATTAACCACGTCAGGTACTTGCTCGGCGAGTGAATTGATTGTGAATAGTTTGCGCGGTGCGGGTGTTGAAGTTTTTCTGATCGGCGATTCAACTTGTGGTAAGCCTTACGGTTTCACACCCGAAGATAATTGCGGCACAACCTATTACACCATTCAATTTACCGGTATTAATGCCAAAGGTTTTGGAGAGTATTCCGATGGTTTTGTACCTTCAAGTACAGATAATGGTTTGGATTTGGTGCGGGGTTGTGAAGTCAATGATGATATAACCCGTGCCTTGGGCGACCCGGATGAAGCGGTGTTATCAACCGCATTGAATTTCCGAAATACAGGTTTGTGTTCAGTAACAGCGAGCAGTGCCAGTAAGCTGCAAAAAAGCCAGGGGCCGGTTGTTGATGGCCAGTTGATTCGTTCTTTGCGAGAAGAAATTTCCATATTTGATTTAGCTCGTTGATA
>CAZICR010000186.1:0-6336 GCA_964537795.1 uncultured Cellvibrionaceae bacterium
ACCTCTACTGGCACAAATACTTCTGTGAATACAAATACTCCATCCAAGATCGGATTTGGCTCTGGAAACACTTTTGTAAGCGGAACAATTGGTGTTGGTGTTGGCAATAATCAGCTCTCTGCTGGAGGCATCACAACCCTCACAGTTAACATTGTTAATAGCTCTAATGCACTTGTGACAACCAGCTCACAGGTCACATTCAATTCTCCGTGTTACGCATCTGGCGAATCAATATTTAAAGTGGGAGCAGCAGAAACAAACAAAATAACAACCGACACAGGTGAAGCCACCATTACCTACCAAGCTAACGGCTGCCAGGGTGGAGATAATATTACAGCGACAGTTTCTATAGGCAGTGGGTCTGGTTCGGCAACTGCCACCCTTACTATTGCCCAAGATGTAGTTAGTAGCATTACCCCCATAAGTATTACGCCTACACAAATAGGTATTAAAGGAACAGGGGGGCAGGAAACCTCTGCAGTGAAGTTTCAGGTAGTGGGGTCCACAGGCGCGCCTATTAAAAATATTACCGTTGATTTTACTTTGAGCTCAACTGTAGGCGGATTGGCATTAGCTTCAAGCTCAGGGGTGACTGATACTAAAGGCGAGGTCATCGCCACAGTCCAATCAGGTGCAAAATCAGCAAACGTGTCAGTTACCGCCACTGCACGGGTAGCCCAAATATCAACTCAAGCAACGGGCTTAATTGTTTCGACAGGAGTTCCTGACCAAGACAGCATGTCCCTAGCAGTTGAAACTAAAAATCCAGCAGCTTGGGAATATGATGGTGTCGAAGTTGATTTCACAGTGCGTTTAGCTGATGCAGCTAATAATAAAGTTCCTGATGGCACCCCCGTATATTTCACGACGAATGGCGGAGCAATTCCTGCGAGCTGTACAACTGATGACGGTGGGTGCACCGTTAAATGGGTTAGCCAACAACCACGCCCGGCAAATGGTCAAGTCACTGTTTTGGTTACCGCGCAAGGCAACGAAAGCTTTATTGACGTTGACGGCAGTGGTTATTACGAAAACAGTGTAGATACTTTCAATACAAGTAATTGCACCCCCAATGTGCCAACATGTGACGATTTAGGTGAGGCCTACCTAGATGCAAATAGTGATAATGTAAGAAATAACAATGAAGTGTTTGAAGATTACAACGGCAACAAACAATACGACTCTGCGAATGGAATTTATAACGGTGTACTGTGTAAAACAACTACTGATGGTGTAGGTTGTACAAAAACAGGTATTACTATCAGAAATGAAGCGAAATTAGTGATGTCAAGCCAACACCCATCACTAACTTCAGGGCGTTTACCGGGACAACCTACAAGCATTGCTCTTGGTACAACGCCCTATACATTTGACATTACCCTGGCTGATATAAATCTCAATTCCATGCCAGTACGTACAACTCTAAGTGCGAATACTGGAGACCTAAAAAACGCAACAGTTTCCATTACTCCTGCAACAGCTTTGGAGTCGAGACTTAGTCCAAAAAATTACACTGTCAGGGTTAAGGCCAGCGATGGGGCTGTTCCTTCAGGAAGCTTTTCAATAAATATTAATGTTCCAACCATAAATGGTACTTTCACCACCACCACATCTGAAACTACGATTCAATAAACTTTATCCATAACCGGCTCAATTTAATGAGCCGGTTTACCTCCCAAAAGTGTCGTATACCCTCCTATGTACCCCGTATACAAAAACTCAAACCCGGCTTTTTTCAACCGCTGATTGCTGATTTTTTTATTGCTTCGTTCAGATTCAACATCACCAGACAGGAAATTTTCAATTCCCAATTGTTCTGCAATCCAGCATTGAATTTCTTTCATGGGTGCAGGCGTGTCATCGCTGGCGAGATATAAATTATCAATGAATTGCGTTTTTTGTTTTTCGATAAGATGCGCCAATACACGAGCACAATCATCGGCGTGTATACGATTGGTAAAACCCATGGAGGAGGAAATTTTTCCACTTTTGACTTGGTTGATTAATCGTTCGCGACCGGGACCATAAATACCGCTAAACCTGACAATACACACCGGAAATCCGGAATTACGTAAGAGATTTTCTGCCTCCAATAAACGTTTTCCTGAAAAAGTTTGCGGCTTGGTGACTGAGAATTCATTTACCCATGAACCGTCATCCTGCGCATACACACTGGTGCTGGATGCAAATAAAATCAGTCGCGGCTTTTGGTTTAATAATCGCAAGTGTTCAATCAGGGCCTCGCAAATTTGTACGTAGGCTTTTCTATAACCTTCATCACTACGCTCACCGGGTGTCATGGTGATCAGAACGACATCCGGTTTTTCGGTAGCCAGTGCATGGTTTATTGAGAATTCCTGATAGAGATCAAGATGCATCAATCTGAAATGAGGAAAATCGGAATGGGCCAGGCTACGGCGAACCCCCACAACCGAATAATCATGGACAGGCAATTCCCTTACCAACCGAAAGCCAATATCGCCGCAACCCAATATCAGTATTTTTTCCTGAGTAGTTTGAAACATTTGCTTATTCTTCCTAATCTGATAGCGTTAGACTATTCATAAAGATGAAACCATAGGTATTGCATTATGACACTGACCGAACTGCGCTACATAGTCACGCTGGCCCAAGAACAACACTTTGGCAGAGCTGCTGACCGTTGTTATGTCAGCCAACCTACCTTGAGTATTGCCGTAAAAAAGCTGGAAGATGAACTGGGCGTTGCCTTATTTGAACGCACCAAATCCCGGGTGCAGCCTACACCGCTCGGCGAACAAATTATTGCGCAGGCCAATCTGGTGTTGGAACAAACTGCCGCTATAAAAGATTTGGCGGACGCAGGTAAGGACCAACTCAGCAGCCCCCTCTCCGTCGGGGCCATTTTTACCATCGGACCTTATCTTTTACCCAAATTTATTCCGCACTTGCAGCAACTCGCGCAACGTATGCCGCTTTATGTTGAAGAAGGCTATACACATAATCTGCGTAAAAAATTACGTAATGGTGAGTTGGATGTGATCATTATTGCGTTGCCCTTCTCCGAACCTGATGTGGTTACGCAAACTTTATTTGAAGAACCTTTTGTAGTCCTGATGCCAAAAAATCATCCGCTGGCAGCGCAGAAAAAAGTGCAGGCATCTGAATTAAGTGACCAAAAAATGTTGCTGCTCGGAGAAGGTCACTGTTTCCGTGATCAGGTGCTAACCACTTGCCCAAATTTACAACCACATAATGATGAGTCCAGCAAGATTAAAACTGTTGCCGAAGGTAGCTCGTTGGAAACCTTGCGACACATGGTGGCATCGGGATTAGGTATTACCATTCTGCCTTTGTCGGCTGCCGAAAGTTCACTCTATACACAAGATATTCTAGTCACACGACCTTTCGAAGACCCAGCACCCAGCAGAACAATTGCATTGGCATGGCGAGCGAGTTTTCCACGACATAAAGCCATTGATGCCTTGCGCAAAGCGATTCAACAATCACGTCAAAAATAATTTATTTTTGACAATTTACGCAATACACAGTTGAACGATTTCCCAATCGAATTTCTTTCAAAGGTTTTGCGCAATTAACACAAGTTTGATCGCCGCGACCATAAACCAATAATTGTTGTTGAAAATATCCCGGCTTGCCATCACCGCCGACAAAGTCGCGCAATGTGGTTCCGCCTTGATTGATAGATCGCTGTAACACGAAACGAATTTTTTCCACCCAGACTTGAGCTTCTTTTTTGGTGAGTGTTGCAGCTTTACGAATAGGTTTGATTCCGCTCATAAATAAACTTTCGTTGGCATAAATATTACCAACACCAACCACCACATGATTATCCATAATAAATTCTTTTAATGTTTTACTGCGACCGCGACTTTTTTGCCAAAGATAATCTGCATGAAAATTTTCAGTTAAGGGTTCGGGACCCAAATCTTTTAAGAGTTTATACTCTTCCGGATTACCTTCAAACCACAACCAACAACCAAAGCGTCGGGGATCAGAATAACGCAAACTGATGTTGCCAAACTGCAAATCAATGTGATCATGAAACAGTGGCGGTTCATTGGCAGGAACAATTCGCAAGCTACCGGACATTCCCAAATGAATTAATAGATGACCGCCTGCAACCGACAATAGTAAATATTTACCGCGGCGATATGCAGAACGAATTTTTTTACCTGAAATGATTTCTACCAAGCCAGGTGTTACCGGCCAACGCAATTGCGGCTGCCGAACAATCAGTTGGGTAATTTTTTTATTGAGTATGTGCGGCGAGATACCGCGTAAGGTAGTTTCAACTTCGGGCAACTCCGGCATGAAATATCCTGCTGTAAAAATTCAAACGCTACCGGCATTCAGACGCATCATCAAAATGAGTTGATTGGCAATTAATTGAAATTCTTCATACTGCCTGGCATTGAAGTGACCATCAATTGCATCGGCATAGATAATCGCCAGCAAGCGTTTGTTATGTTGTAAAGGTGCCAGAAAAATATCACCTTTTGCCTCAAAAAGCTGTAACTGACCTATGTCTTTTACGTATTTGGATTTATGCCACAAGGGTTTTTGATTCAACAATATGTCATGCAGGAGCTCGCCTTTATGTAAATGCTCCAGCGTAATTTTGATTTGTTGCCGCCATATGTGGGTACCTTTTCCAGCGACATAACGCACATCCAGTGTTTTGGTTTTGTAATCAATCACGCAGATGCAAGAGCGCGGAATCAATGAACCCTCATACAAAGCCAGCAATGCGGCTTGCGTAGTTTCAGAAATATTATTGCCGGATAGCATCAGTTGATGCAGCTTGTTGAACTGCTGCTGAAAAGCATAATCAGAGGTTTCTTCTACTTCATCTTCTTCCTTAATCGTTTCTTCTTTGATGGTCTCTTCCAAATGACTGGGATCAGGTAATGCGCTAATTAAAATATCCGCACCATAATTTTTGGCGATAACTGATGCCTCATCGGCTCTTAACATCACTTGTTTCTTGGCGTCATCAACAGAAATTTTACAAAGCCGACTGACTTGCTCACACAAATTAATCACACCGGGATTTTGCATACCCTTGGATATTTGTTTGCTCAATTCATTACCCAGTGCTACTGCGCGCGCACGAATACTGGGATTGGTTCTGGCCTCTGTCGCTTCCATAATTAAATCACCCAGCGACCAGTCCTTAATCAGTTGCTGATTTAGTGACAATAAATCTGTACCCAAATATTCAAGCGACAAACTGCGCTCTTGTTCGGGATGTAAATTGCGCGCCTCTATAAATGCGGTGACCACTGGTTTACCCGTTGACAGCAAAGCTAATTCGGCGATATTACGCAACAAGGCAGCAATAAAGACTTGCTCGCGATTTTCGGCATCCAGATTGGCTACCATCGCACGTGCTTGCACTGCGGCATGAAATGCACGCGCCATACTTTTGATAAGTTCTTCCTGAGGCTTTCCTTTTAAAAAGGTTTCGATAACGCTACTGGCAAGAGTGATGGTTTTGAGATTTTCAAATCCCAAACGAACTATGGCACGGGAGACGGTTTTGATAGGCTCAAAAGCGGTGTTGTAATGAACCGAGTTAGCTACTTTCAACACGCGCGATGTTAAATTGGCATCACGCAAAATAATTTTGGTGAGATCATCCGCTCGACTTAATTCGTTTTGACTGGCTTCGCAAATATCTCTCACGACAGCGTTTAAGGTTGGCAATTCCCTGTCCACCAGACAACCCATCCAGGCATCAAGACCCCGTATTTCTGACATACCCTTCAAACCATTCAACAGTGATTGTTCGTTGAGTGTAGTCGAGACTCGTATTTTGGGATGTCGAGATTGGGGTTCTACGATTTTACGGGCAATAAAAAACCCGGCACTTGACCGGGCTTTTCATACAAGTCTTCAGGAAAATCAGTTTTACTTGATTTTGCCTTCTTTATAGACCACATGCTTACGCACAACTGGATCGTACTTTTTGATTTCCATTTTCTCTGGCATGGTGCGCTTGTTCTTGTCAGTCGTATAGAAGTGACCGGTACCAGCAGATGAGTTCAGACGAATTTTTTCACGCATGGCTAGCTCCTATTAAACTTTTTCGCCACGAGCACGGATGTCAGCCAATACAGCTTCAATACCACGCTTGTCGATAATGCGCATGCCTTTTGGAGTCAAACGCAGGGTTACAAAACGGTTTTCAGACTCAACCCAAAAACGGTGAGTTTGCAGGTTTGGCAAAAAACGACGCTTGGTGTGGTTTTTTGCGTGGGATACATTGTGACCAGTAATTGGGCGCTTACCCGTTACTTGACATACCTTGGACATTTTATTGCCTCATTCAAA
>CAZICR010000187.1:0-6318 GCA_964537795.1 uncultured Cellvibrionaceae bacterium
GTTAATTTACTGGCGACAGGTAATCCGTTGGCGTAGGTGACTATGGATTCATCGGTCAGGTTTTTTCCGATTAAGGCAACTTCCCACAAATCATCCTTGCCGCTTAATGCAATGCGGGCATTGAGTTTGGTGAAGGCGTCTTGTTCGAATTTGGGATCGAGTGATGGTGTGGTGAGATAGTCCGAGCTGTAAACAACATCCAGTGTGCTCACCAGTTTCATGCCGCCGCTAAAGTCGATGGTGTAATCCACACCAATATTGCCTTGAATTTCCGGAGTGAATTCGCGACGTTTTCCGGTGGCATCGCAAACTCCGTCACCGGCAACGCCTATGTTGTCAACTTGACCGAAATAACATTGGGAGTTTTTAAAATCAGTGTATTCGAAATCAATAAAAGCAACGCCGCCACGCAATAAAATATTATCAACAACTGCCCAGCGTCCATCCACTTCCAGACCTTGAACTCTTGCTTCGCCGGCATTGGTTACATTGAAGCTGAGTGAGCCATCGAATTGACTGGTTTGCATATCGCTAAAGTCGGAACGGAAAAGTGCGACATTTAATTCCGCTGCACCATCTGCCAATAAAAATTTTCCACCGAGTTCATAGTTTTTAACTTTTTCATCTTCAAATTCAAAAGTGCCTTGAATGGGGCGGAAGACAGTAACTGATTGGTTGGTGGGGTTGCCTGGTGAGTTAGGTGCGAGTGTTTCGGGCCTAAATGCATTATTCACATTCGAAGCAGGATGCGAATTAGCTCTTACATCGTATCCACCTGATTTAAATCCGGTAGTAAAGCTCGCGTAGAGCATGTCGGTAGAGTTGAGATCAAATTGGTAAGTGAGCGAGGGTGTAAAGCCTGATTCTTCTCTTTCACCTTTAATAGGCGCGTAAGGTTCTACGTTAAAAATACCCCAAAGACTATTGTAGGTACTTGTTGGTGAACCGACAGGTAATGTGGTTCCAGTTGGTGTGACGTGATACTGATGGCGCATCGATTCTTTATTTTCTCTTGTATAGCGGGCACCCAACACAAAGCGAGATGTGTCCGTGAAATTCCAGGTGCCTTGAAAAAACACCGCGCCCAAATCAGTATCTTGTTCAAAATCACGCTGGGTTGATGCGCCTCTTAATGCATTTGCCGCCGCTGAACCTATGCGGGAAATAAAAGCGGTGGCGATAAAACTGTCCGTCGGTACACCCACTACATCATGAAAATCCAATGCGCTTTTTTGAAAAAATACACCGCCGAGATAACTAAATGTTTGATCCTCACTGGATGCAATTCGGAACTCCTGACTATATTGGCTGTAGTCTTCATCAGACGAAATAAAGAAACCTGAGCCACCAGTAAAGTCACAATCACACAATTCTTCGTAATCGTAAGCATTGCGACCTGTAACCGACGTCAAGGTGTAATCTTCAGTTTCGTATTCAATAGAGAGTGTTTGGTTTTCAGTATTGTTGTAACTGTAATCACCATTTGCTTGTCGCTTCCAGTCCTGGGCTGTATCCAGCTGATAAGCACCGAGAGTAAGGAAGGATAGTATGGTTTGATATGAGAAAGGTGTTGTAGCGCTTGGATTAAACACCGGGTTAACGACCTCAATATTTCGTCCATCACTATCGAATGATCCATCTTCAATTTTTAAATTAATGTCCCAGTGATCATTAGGTTGCCAACGTAAAGAACCACGGATAACCTGATTTTCGTCAGCTGCTTCATCGCGATTCAACGTCGTATTTTCAAAATAACCGTCGATGCTGCTATCCAGGATTGCCAATCGGCCTGAAAAGGTATCGGTGATAGGGCCTGATAAAACCAGGCGTGCATCCTGTTCACCATATTCAGGCTCATACAACATTGTTAGTTTGCCTTCGAATTCTTCGGTAGGTTTGGCTGTAGTGATACTGATCGCACCTGCGGTGGAGTTTTTTCCAAACAGAATACTTTGTGGGCCACGCAAGACTTCAACACGTTCTATATCCAGAAATGGTGCGCGTGCCAATTGCGAGCGCCCGAAATGAATGCCATCAACAAATTGTGCAGCAGATTGTTCAAAGCCTTGGTTAACGCCAGAGCTGATGCCGCGAATGGCGATGTTGGTGCCTATACCGGTTTGCGTCATATTAAAACTGGGAATGTAGTCGGCAATCCGCTCGATACTGGTGATGCCCGCATCTTCAATCTTTTCACCACTAAGTGCGTTGACGGAAATAGGAACGTCTTGCAGTTTTTGAACGCGTTTTTGTGCGGTAATGAAAATTTCTTCAAGCGCTGTTTCTTGCGCTATAGCGGAACCGGATATGCAACCGGAAATAATCAAACTGAGTAATTTAATACGTGAATTTTTCACGGGCTTATCTCCATTAACTAACTGATTGTTGTGGTTTGTAGTTATGATCAAACAAGAGTGGCAGCTTATCCCTTGATATATAGCTGACGGTTGTAAAAATACCAGTAAATGAGGAAAAAGCACAGGTGGCTGGTTATTAGTCATCTTGATTTAAGCTACATATTTAATTGTGCTTACTGCTGAGACTCTATAGAGTGCCGCCCGAAGTTGGCCAGACAGTCGCTCTTGTGATGTCTCAATTATTTGCTTGCAAATAAAAGGGTGCGCAGGGGAGGAAAGTCCGGGCTCCACAGGGCAGAGCGCCAGGTAACGCCTGGGGGGTGTGAACCCACGGAAAGTGCAACAGAGAGCAGACCGCCTAAGTTTCCCTTAGTATTCCTTATCCTTCGGGAAAAGAGTAAGGGCAACCGGTAAGGGTGAAAGGGTGCGGTAAGAGCGCACCGCGCAACTGGCAACAGGCTGCGGCATGGTAAACCCCGCTCGGAGCAAGACCAAATAGGCCCTCAATGATGCGGCCCGTATCGAGGGCGGGTAGGTTGCTTGAGGCTGATGGCGACATCAGTCCCAGATGAATGACTGTCCACGACAGAACCCGGCTTATGGCTGACTTCACTTAATTCATAAAGCAAAACTATTTTTTAAGGCTTTGCTTGTTCTGTGCGCTTCAGTTTTAAAACACCCATAATTTCAGAAAACCGGATTTTCGTTTTTTCGAGAATCCGGTAAACGTTTTTGTCGCCCAAAATTCTTTTTCAGTTTTATTTGGTTCTAAGCTCGGATTTACTAATTAGAATCTAATCCAATCATACTCTGTTGGTGAATTACACTTTCATTAACTAATGGAAATTAGGAGAGTGAATTCATGCGCACTTATATTCGTCATCCTACATCAATCCCCATTCAAGTATGTTCCGGCGGTGACGATGGGTCGCGGGTGAAAGCTCGCAATTTAAGTGCGGGTGGGTTGTGTTTTATGACGGATAAGCCGGTGAAAGTTGGGACAGTAATTGAGTTTGAAATTCCCGTCACCAATCCGGATTATCACGGTAAGGGAGTGATCGTCTGGCGGCGCGAGCGATCGCCTGAAAATTATGAAGTAGGTATTCGTTTTACCAGTGATAACGAATATTTTCGTACGCGAATGGTGGAGCAAGTTTGTCAAATTGAAGATTATCGCCAGCGTCTCGCATTAAAAGGGCGGCAATTAAGCAGTGAGCAAGCAGCACTGGAGTGGATTGAACGGTATTCGGGAAATTTCGATCAACAGCATAGAGTGTGAAATATATTGGCATAAAAAATCCCCGCAATTGTCACTGCGGGGATTTTTTTACTAGAGAGATTCTCCACGGCGTTTAATTAAATCGCTTTCGATTTCTTTCATGGTGGAATCATTCAATGGGTACCAATAGGTGAAAATAATACCTGCAACACCAATAATGACCGGAATAACGCTCATCAGTAACACCATGGCTGGAAGGGAAGCTTGAATGGCATCGGCGGAACTTGATTGGTAACCGTATAGAGCTAATACAATCAACACCAATGCACCAGCAAAACCGTGGCCGGTTTTATTAATGAATGTGCCTGCAGAGTAGAGTAACCCAGTTGCGCGTCGGCCATTTTTCCATTCGGAGTAATCCACTGTATCGCCCAGCATGCTGAAGAATAATACTGGCATCATTCCAGCAAAAAATTCACCTACAGTAGCCAGAACCATCATGAGAGTAATTTGCTCGGGTGATACAAAATAAATTGCCCCATTAAACACAGAGCCCAATGCAAATGCCGCAATCATCAAAGTTCTCTTATTGAATTTTTTTGACAGGATTTCGGTGGCAACTGCTGCAAGTAATGATGCAATCAACGTAATCGCAAAGTAATAGCCCACCAAGTCAGGTCGTTCCAAATAGTATTTGAAATAATAGGACGCCGCACTTGGGCGAACAACAGTGAACAGGCCGAACATAATGCCAACACCTAATAAAATCAGCCAGGGTTTGTTGCTTAACAAATCGGCTAAATCTTTTTGGGTAGAAGAGAGCGTATCAATAGGGCGCTGGATAATACGTTTTCTCATAAAGGCTGAAATTACAAAAGATGCCACAACGGCCACGGCAGCAGCCAACATACATTCTGTTTGATAAGGTGCAAAAGTATCTTTCGCGGCGAGAAGACCAATAAAAATACTGATGCCGGCAACCGGAATTAAGATCACTGGCAGGTTACAGAATAAATCCTTTAACTCCTGACCAAGAGGTACGTTCGATTGTGCTTTGGGTGTAATACGTTCCTTGGTGGTTTTGTAAGTGATGAATAAAAAAATCATTAACAGGATTGCAAATATCGGCATGGTTTTCAGGTAGCCATCGGCATCATTACCATTGCCTAATTTCTCTACCAGTATAGGCAATGTGCTCATCACCAGCAGGCCGCCAGCAAAAGCGCCGATAAAACGATAGCTGGCAAGACTTGCACGTTCTTTAACGCTGTCAGTCATCACACCCATCAGTGCGCCATAGGGCACATTGTTGGCTGTGTATGCCAGAGTTAAACCAAAATAAATAAAGAAAGCGTAAGCGATTTTGCCTTCGTAGGATAAATCCGGTGTTGTAAAAATCAGACATAAAAATAACGCGAGAAATGGTGTTGACCATAAAATCCAAGGCCTGAATTTGCCCTGCTTGGTGTGTGTGCGGTCTGCAATCGATCCCATGATGATATCAGTGAGTCCATCTGTAATGCGGACAATTAAAATTAATATGGTTGCGTGAGCAGCAGCCAAACCAAAAGTATCTGTGTAGAAAACCGGAATAAAAAAGCCGCTACGCCAAACAAAGTTAGCGGCAGCATCTCCCAAAGAATAACCAATTTTTTCCCGGAGCGAGAGTTTGTGCGTGGAGTGTTGCATGTTTTTGAACCTCAGTATTTATTAAATCGTGACTGTTTTTATTGATCTGCACTCATACAGTCTGCCACTGGTTTTTATTTTTTGGACGAGTCCCTGAATTCAGTATTTGCTCTTTGACAAAGACCAGCGTGAGGCTGGCCTTTGTGTTTCTCTCACTCAAACCGAGCAATTGTTAGATTATTTTTTTGCTTTATATGTTTCAGCTGCACGTAAAATTTCAGCACGGGCCTCTTCGACATCACCCCAGCCTGCGACTTTTACCCACTTGCCCTTTTCCAGATCTTTGTAATGCTCAAAGAAATGTTCGATTTGTTTAACGGTGATTTCCGGCAAATCGCTGAGGTTTTTGACTTTACTGTAAATGGTGGTCAGTTTGTCATGCGGTACCGCAACAATTTTTGCATCTTCACCGGCTTCGTCAGTCATTTTTAAGACGCCTAGTGGGCGACAACGAATCACAGAGCCCGCTTGCACTGCTTGCGGGAAAATTACCAGCACATCTGCGGCATCACCATCGCCACATAAAGTTTGTGGGATGTAACCATAGTTGCAGGGGTAGTGCATGGCAGTGCTCACAATACGGTCAACAAACAGACTGTTACTGTCTTTGTCTATTTCGTATTTGATCCCGGAATTCATCGGGATTTCGATCACAACATAAAAATCATCGGGCAGACTTTTGCCTGCAGGGACAAGGTCAAGACTCATGTTAATTTCCTGATAATGAAGGTTGATAATGAGAGGCCGCGAATGTTACCACAAGAGTGCGGTTGCAATAATGCCGATCGCGATGATTAATAATGCGATCATCATAAACTGTTGTTTCTTTTGTTCGTTGTAAGTCGGTTCGATACGGTTACCCGGTGATGTGGGGCGGGTTTTCCAGCGTTTGGGATCCTTGCTGACTTCTTTGCGCTCTATAGGGCGAACCAATTCTTCTACGGGTTTTCGGATACGGGTTTTTTCTTCATTTAATTCAGGTGCGACCACACGAAAGTTGTAAACATCAAGCCGAAGCCTGTCTCCATTGCCAGCGGTGGCTGTATCGATTTT
>CAZICR010000188.1:0-6317 GCA_964537795.1 uncultured Cellvibrionaceae bacterium
TTCAAAATTTGTTTAAAAAGTGGATAAAAACATCAATTCAAACTACCGAAAAACATCATTTTAGTGACAAGCTAGCCAATTATAATAAATATAATGTTAACAAAATCATAAATTTAGCCTTTTATCTTGACTTAACGCTTTAATAATCCAGAATTAGTTGATCAACTACAATAAATTCAGGTTCCTCTATGTCTTCATCTCTTGAATATATCGACTACAACCACAGTGAATGGAAACCCATGTGGGAAGAATTGAGTAAACAACCTATGAATGAAGGCGATCCACTTTGTATTAATGATGGGCAATGCTGGGAATATATGAGTTCCAGTGCAGATCATCATTATTTTCGACATAACAATCATCCCCAAACCAACAGACCAGAACACATATATCTGGAGCGCAACACCAGCAGATTCAAATGGGTTGCCATGTCAGCCTGATAATCTATTCCATCATGACAGGGGCCACTGTCTGCCCTGTCCAAATATGCTAATGTGCGCCCCCGATTTAGCCCTTTGATTTCTTCCATGAACAGTTTTATAAAATTTGTGGGTATTGGCGGACTGGCAACTGCGCTGCAATACGCTTTAATGATTCTGTTGATCGAGTGGTTGCAGCTGCAAGCAGTCCTGGCTTCCGCAACCGCCTATGCGATCTCGGCTATTTTTAATTATCTGGCCAATTATTACTTCACTTTCACCAGTAATAAAAATCACCTGCAAACCTTTTCAAAATTTGTAGTGGTGGCTGGACTGGGGCTCAGCTTGAATACACTTTTGTTTTATTTGCTTTTTAATTCAGGACTTCACTATTTAATAGCGCAGTTTTTCGCAACCCTGGTGACTCTGTGTGTGAACTTCGCTGCCCATAAACTTTGGATTTATCGGAAATAATAATGAATAAATCAACACAAATTACTTCGTTGGCTATAGTGGTTCCCTGTTACAACGAAGAAGAAATGCTGCCGAAAACTTTGGCAACCCTGCTGGCATTGCGAGACACATTGATTGCACAACAAAAGATTAATTCTGCATCAAAAATTTATCTGGTTGACGATGGCAGTCGCGATAAGACCTGGTCGCTGCTGGCACAGGCATCGCAAGAGAACCCGGCAATTGTCGCGGTAAAATTATCGCGTAATCGTGGACATCAAAATGCATTAATGGCTGGATTAATCTCTACCGATGAAGAGATGATCGTCAGTATCGATGCTGATTTGCAAGATGATCCCAGTGTCATTGGCCATATGGTTGATGCATATTATCAGGGTAATGATGTTGTCTATGGCGTAAGGTCTGCACGCAAAACCGATAGTTATTTCAAGCGCTTTACCGCAGAAGGTTATTATCATCTAATGAAAAAAATGGGCGTGGATTTAATTTTTAATCATGCTGATTTTCGCTTGCTTTCACGTCGCGCATTGGAGAGTTTAAAACTATACAGTGAATCCAATTTATTTTTGCGCGGTATTGTGCGTGAGCTGGGTTATCAATCCGCAATTGTTGAATATGAACGTCACGCACGGGAAGCGGGTGAAAGTAAATATCCCCTTAAAAAAATGCTGTCGTTTGCCTGGAAAGGTATTACTGCATTTTCAACAGCACCCTTACGACTGATTACCATTCTGGGTCTGGTTTCCGGCTTGTTATCTTTTTCCTTAATTTTATGGGTACTTTTTATTCGTTTCTTTACCGACAATTCAGTGCCTGGCTGGGCATCTTTATTATTACCCTTGCTATTTATTGGTAGCGTGCAGTTATTATGCTTGGGGATTATTGGTGAATATTTAGGGAAAATTTACGAAGAAGTTAAACGTCGTCCAAAATTTCATATTAGTGAAATTATCAAACAGCAAAATGAACACCAAGGCTAAGGTCAAAACTCAAGGTTAATTATGATTTTATTTGTCGATAAATTAACAAATATCGATTTCAGTTATCTGGATCACCAACGGGGCATATTGGGCGAAACCCTGCTAGCCAACGTGCGCCTGATCGGTGAACTCGATGAACAAAGTATGGTGTGTGATTTTGGTCGCGTAAAAAAAACCATTCGCCATTGGCTGGATACAGAACTGGATCATCGTTTGGCGGTACCAACAAAATCACCGTTTATTAGTATTGATGAAGATGTAGATTACTATTCAATAAAATTTCAACTCGCCAACAATCAATGGCTGCACACCCGCTCCCCCAAAAGCGCTATCGCACTGATTGATACGGATGTCATCACGCCGGAATCACTCGCAACTTGGGCCAGCGCCAAAATAATCGCTCACTTCCCTATGAGTGTGGCGCGTTTACAGCTTGAATTTATCAATGAAAATATCCAGGGTGCTTATTACCATTACACACATGGATTAAAAAAACATAACGGCAATTGTCAACGGATTGCTCACGGGCATAGATCGCGCATTGATATTTGGGCCAATGAAAAAAAATCGCCACTGCTTGAACAATTTTGGGCCGATACCTGGCGCGATATTTACATAGGTAGCCGTGAAGATTTGGTGAAGCAATTTGAAGAGAACGAACAAACTTATTTGTTGTTTGCTTACAAAGCAGAACAAGGAAACTTCGAAATCACCTTGCCCAAATCGATTTGTTATTTAATTGATTGCGATACTACGGTTGAATTACTCGCGTGGCATATCGCACAAAGAACCCGACAACTTCACCCCGAATCCTTTATTCGAGTAAAAGCTTACGAAGGTTTGGATAAAGGGGCAATTGCGGAGGCTTGATTTTTTTCAAGCCTTATCAGACAGTTCCCCACTTTGAAAAAGGGGATTTAAAGTCTTCGTAAAACCGACCATCTTAAATCCCTCCCCCGCCTCCCTTTTTCAAAGGGAGGAGCTTAAATCTCCCTTCAAACTTTTCAACTGCTCCTTCAGAAATTTTCTCTGCGATTCAACAGAGTCATCGCCAAGATATTCAATCAAAGTCCAACGTTCCCTTGCAGTAATAAATTCTCCGGGTTTTAACTTTTTATACGCAGAATGCACTTCCATTTCCAAAATGCCCAGCTTCTCATTGGTTGGACTATATTCCATATAAAATTCAACTTGTCCCTGCTCCGGATGAATATTGGCTATGGGCTCCAAAGGAAATTGGACAATCAATAATTGCTGCTTGTTAAATCCGGCAAACCAACCTTCACTGGGTTGAAAAAACACTTTCCCTTTTAATTGTTGTTTACCTTTGGGTGGATTCTCCAATTTCAAACTTAACAAGCCTTGGGAAATTTCATAATTAACGGGTGCGGTTTCGGGTGAGTACCAGGAAGTTGTTCGTACCAATGTTGAAAGATCAACCGGTGCATAGATTCGCGTTTGCGGAAAACTGCGGGTATTAAACCATATGTCCCAAGCAACATCGGACTCACGGCTATTGGTTGCCTTGACCAGCAAATCAATCTGGCGTGGATCATCCGCAACCAGTGCGAAGGTCTTTTCGACTGTCAAACCACTGATTGGGCTGGCTGGGCTTTTCATGAGTATTTTTTGTGGTGATTGGCTCAGAATTCGATTATCCGCAAGAGTTACGAATGGATCCGGCGGCCAGGCCGCATTATTTTTACGGCGCGATTCAACCAATGTTTGTATGGACCACCAAGCAGTTTGCGGCCCAAACCAAACTTCATGCCCGAAGTAAGGCATGAAATCCGTATTTTCATTGACAGCAATTGTTTGATGATTTTCTACAGCGTCACCCAGCTTTAAAAAATTAGGCTGGTTTTTGCGAGACGCCAATAAAATTCTTCCTCCTGCATCAGGAGTGATCACTACCGAGATCTCGGACGATTCAAGGGTATGCTTTTTCATATCAGCCAAAGAGATGTGCGACAGGGTCATAGTCGTACAAAGCAGCAATAAAATAAGTTTCAACTCATATCTCCGGTCAATATAGTCAAGTCAATAAAACGAATTAAAACGGCGCAATTATTACTATTCTTACATTATTGCACCATAGTCAGATCCAACATACTGTCAATGATCTTTTCAAAATAGCATCTATACTCAAGTTGATATTTTTTATGCAGCTGAGAGGAGAATAGATAGATGGAAGCACTTTGGTATTTTTCAGGGGAAAACGGAGTTTTCTCAGTTCCCGATTTTCAAATTATAGTTAACGCTCAGGGTGAGTTACTCCCTTTTGCAACTACCTGTTCAGAAGACGTCGAATCCGCTGAAGAATTTTCCGGGTTTTGTCGAAAACACCAAGTCATTATATTGGTCGGTGATCAGGGTAGATTCCACGACTCCTATCTTGATGCCATTCCACCTGAGTTAGCCAGATTGGCATTTGTCACGCCCTTCACGGCTGAGGTATCACGTCATCAAATCGACAAGCTGGGTGTCGATGCCTATTTGTTTGCCGGCATGAATCACAATGATTTTGTTGCTGTTACCAAAAAGGCATTTGACGACAAACAAGCGACTAATGTGTTGCAATCTGAAATCAAAAAATACTCTGATATTGCTTTTACCGCGATGAGTTCTGCTTCTGAAATGGGAGTCGTGGCACTGCTTGCAGAATCCGTGCAAAGCGCAATGGATATGACGAAATTGGCACAGTTAACGCTTAACTGTATAAATGACCTGGCAATGGAGGGCATAGTGCAATTCAGTTTCGATAATTCCGTAAGCATTTTTCCGGAACACACGTCTGCGTCTTATAAACGATTGTTGGAAACCATGAGGTCATCCAATTCCAGAATTGTTTCGCATGAACGATTTTTGGTATTCAGTTTTGATCATGTTCAATTGCTCATTACCAATGCTCCTATAAGCAACAATGAACGTTACGGACGAATGCGGGACGTGTTGGCACAAATTGCTTCAATAGCAGAGTCCCGAGCCAAAACCTTGCAAGTCAATCAAATGTTAAAAGAGCAACAAGACAATGCTCGTATGGTGATGATGTTGCTGGAGATGGCATCGCGCGACAATCGAAACTCGGTTAAATCAATCATGACTGACTTATCTTTTTCCTTGAGACAAATGGCCATGGGACTGGATCTCACTCTCGCGCAAGAAACTGCTATGACAGCACTCGCAGATGCCGCTCTGGAAGCGCTGGAAAGCTTGCAGGAAGCCACTATTGCTGTTGAAGGGCACTTCCGCAGTTTATTAGCACAGTTGGATGAAGCGGCGAACTTATTGGATAGCGTGAAGGAAAAAAATAATGCAGAACAATCCTCAATCGGTTCAAAAGTCGAGTTATTTTAATCACTATGTGGCATCACAGATTGACTTATTACTGTGATGTTCACATGTGGAACGCCGGTAAAAATCTAATCATTATTTTAGCTTTCACAACCCTGATAACCTGCGTATGCGTATTTGCAGTCGATACCAGCCTTAAGCAAAGCAAAATGTTACAACGCTTTGGAGCAGAAGGGATTGCAAGATTACATTTGTTAAATTCACTTATCGTTGATATAAAAACAAAAACAGACAAAGAAAAAATTCAACTGATCAATCAATTTTTTAATACACAAGTTAGCTTCCAGGAAGACAGAATCCTATGGAACAATCTGGATTATTGGTCAACACCCTTGGAAACCTTGGGTAAAGCGGGTGGCGATTGTGAAGACTACGCCATTGCAAAATATTTCGGCTTACTGGAAGCCGGTGTTGATGTAAAAAAATTGCGATTGATTTATGTTAAAGCTCAAATCGGCGATTCCAGCAGCCGATTATTTCAAGCACACATGGTTCTGGGATACTACGAAAACAATGATAGCATCCCTTATATTTTGGATAATTTAATTTCATCCGTTGAACTGGCCAATGATCGTCCTGATTTAAAACCGGTTTTCAGTTTCAATTCCGATGGAATTTGGGTCGGCAACAAGCCTGCCAATTCAGATCCAACAGCTCGCTTATCACGATGGCGGGATTTACTTCAACGTACACAAGCAGATGGTTTTTAGAAAGGTGTCACTATGTCATTAATAAAGCACTTATGGTTAGGCATGATTCTACTGTTGCTGTTGGCTTTGGGCGGTACGTTTATCATGAGCCTGATCTCAGCCAAAGAATATTTGGCAAACCAATTAAAAATTAAGAATATTGATGACGCAAATTCGCTGGCACTTTCACTGTCACAAATGGATAAAGATAACATCGATATAGAATTGATTATCACCGCTCAATTTGATGCCGGACATTATGAATACATTATGTTTAACGATCAGCACAAAAAACCGATCGCCGTCCGTCGCTTTGAAAACCAGGAAAATCCTGTTCCACAATGGTTCTCCAAATGGATTAATCTGGATGTAGCACCAGGTGTTGCATTGATTCAGGATGG
>CAZICR010000189.1:0-6242 GCA_964537795.1 uncultured Cellvibrionaceae bacterium
TATGGTACCGCTGTCATCGTCAGATTTATCATTACCAGCAAGCATTTTATTAACATTAACCTATGGGAAAGGTTTATTCTTCATCGGAAATATTAAGTTGAGGTTGTAATGAATATAGGTCAAGTAGCGGAAGCCACAGGGCTGACTACAAAAGCGATCAGACATTATGAAATGTTGGGTTTGGTAGTACCTGAAAGATCTTCCGGAAATAGCTACCGTAACTACAGTCTGCAGGATCTGGAAGAGTTACGTTTTTTGCAAAGATCGCGTTCTGTCGGTTTCAGTTTGGATGAATCAGGACAGCTATTGGATTTGTACAGGCACCCGGAACGCAACACTCTTGCCGCAAAATCTTTGCTGATGGATAAATTGGCCCAGTTGGATCAGCAGTGGTTAACGCTGAATCATCTGCGTCAGACCTTGGCATCAATGGCAGCCGGATATCTTGGCGAAGGGGAAGAGGATGTGATTAGTGAAAAGCCTGATAAAGAAAAACCCGCTAATTCTATGCCCTTTACATTGATAGGCGTTTCAGGGGACGAGTGATCTGCCTAATCATTTACCTTGACTGTGGTAGTATGCGCGCCGCATTTCAACATTGACTTTTATATTCACTTCTATATTCAAGAGGCAAGCAATGAGCATCAAATCGGATAAGTGGATGCGCCGTATGGCAGAGCAACACCGCATGATAGAACCTTTTGAGCCGAACCAGGTTCGTTATGATGCAGCCGGTCATAAAATTGTTTCTTATGGTACATCCAGCTACGGTTACGATGTTCGTTGTGCGGACGAATTTAAAATTTTTACCAATGTTCACTCGACAGTGGTTGATCCGAAAAATTTTGATGAAAAAAGTTTTGTCGATATTAAAAGCGATGTCTGCATTATCCCGCCCAATTCATTTGCACTTGCCAGAACGGTTGAATATTTCCGCATTCCGCGCAGTATTTTGACTGTATGTTTGGGTAAATCGACTTACGCCCGCTGCGGTATTATCGTTAACGTAACACCGCTGGAGCCCGAATGGGAAGGTCACGTAACACTGGAGTTTTCCAATACTACGCCTTTGCCTGCAAAAATTTATGCGCACGAAGGTGTAGCGCAAATGTTATTTTTCGAATCTGATGAAGTTTGTGACACCTCTTATAAAGATCGTGGCGGAAAATATCAGGGCCAACGCGGTGTTACTTTACCCCGCACTTGATTGATTCCTACTTATCACATCACACTGAATAAAAATATGGGCGACATAATCCCTTTTAAAAAGCCCACTCCTTTTGAAAAACATAAAGGTAAAACACTCTGCCGCAGTGGTTTTCACAAATGGAAAATCCTTCAAGAAAAGCAATTCGATGTAAAGCAGGGAAAGCTGGTCACTCTTTATCAATGTAGTCGTTGTGGCGAACGAAAAACCGAGACTATTTAGAATCGGGATCTGGGGAAGCGGAACCTTCAAATTCTGTTTGATGGCGCTGTTCAGTTTTAATTTGATCCGCTATGCTGTTGCCATATATTGTTTTTGTTGGACGTAATAAAAATCAACGTTGATTGATTAAGGACTTTTGAATTTGTTACTTGATACCCGCCATTCATTGGAAACTCCCGAAGGTGCGTCTCTACCTTTGACTCCTGCCGGATTTGGTGTGCGCGCTATTGCACAATTCATTGATTTGTTTATCCGCTTTATTGCCTACATAGTCTTGGCTATTCCTATAACATTTATTGATTCCAGTGGTGGCCTGGTGGCGATTCTGATTTTTTTGCTGGAATGGTTTTACCCGGTTTTTTTTGAAGTGACTCGCAATGGTAAAACTCCAGGTAAAAAAAGCATGGGGATTCATGTTATCAATGACGATGCGACCCCCGTTACTTTTGCCCCTTCGCTCTTGCGTAATTTACTGCGCGTGGTTGATATGCTGCCAATCTTTTATCTGGTCGGTATTATTTCCAGCGTGATGAATAAACAATGTAAACGTATTGGTGATTTGGCTGCGGGCACTCTGGTAGTTTATGACATTCCCCTTGTTCGCGATCCGAGTTTCGATGTCAAAGGTCAACTGCCGGTGCCTAGTGATTTTTCCACAGATGAGCAACGCGCAATTTTAGCTTTCGCAGAACGCAGCAAATTTTTGTCCAACGAACGTCAGAGCGAATTAGCTGTTATTTTACAGCCAGTCATTGCCGCAAAAGATCCAGTGATCGCCATTAAACAAATGGCCAATAGTCTGGTTGGAAAATATTAGGAGTATTTATGAAACAAGGACAATTTGAACAACTCTATCAATCTTTATGGCAAGGTTTGGCAAATGATATTGCTGAATTGGAAAAACCCAATGGGCGATTGGCTGCTAATGATTTAACCACTTTTGCTCCACGTTATCGAAAGTTATGTCATCTACATGCTTTGGCAGAAGACAGGCGTTATTCCAGTCATTTGGTCGATACCTTGTCTGATTTGGTGGTGCGTGGTCACCAACAACTTTATCGTCGTAAACAACCAATTATGCATCAACTCACGCGTTTTATTGTGGCTGAATTTCCACGATTGGTGCGTCAACAACAATCTTATATTTGGTGGGCGACAGCATTACTTTATTTGCCAGCGATCCTATTGTTTTTAGCGATTTTGTGGCAACCCGATTTGGTGTACACGATTACTTCACCGGAACAAGTCGGTCAATTTGAAGCAATGTATGACCCGAGTAATCGCGTATTAGGTAGTGCGCGCGATTCAGAAACCAATATGCAAATGTTTGGTCATTACATCTACAACAACATCAGCGTTTCATTTCGTACTTTTGCTTCAGGCATTATGTTGGGCGTAGGTTCAATATTTTTTCTGGTTTTTAATGGCTTGTTTTTTGGTGCAGTTGCAGGCCATTTAACCAATACCGGTTTTACGGAAACGTTTTTTACGTTTGTTATAGCACACGGCAGTTTCGAGCTCACTGCAATCGCGATTGCAGGCGCAGCAGGATTAAAACTGGGTTACAGTTTATTGGCACCCGGAAATTTTACTCGATTGGAATCTTTAAAACGCGGTGCAGCAGTGGCGATCAAGTTAATGTACGGCGTTATCATCATGTTGGTAATTGCCGCTTTTATTGAAGCTTTTTGGTCGTCGAATAATATTTTTGATCCCTGGCAAAAATATTTGGTGGGTGGATTTTTGTGGTTTTTGGTAGTGAGTTATTTTATTTTTAGTGGTCGCAATTTGCGTGGCGAGAATGGAGATCAGTCAGCGTGAATTTAGATCAGGTCACTATTGAAATCAGACCGAGAACCGCATGGGAAGCAGTGGACCTGGGTATTATTATGGCCAAGCGTTGGTGGTGGCCCATGATGAAAATCTGGTTTATTGTCAGCTTTCCGATTTTTTTAATCTCCTTATTATTTCCACAAGAAAAATTAGTTTGGGCGTTAATATTTATTTGGTGGTTTAAACCAATCTTCGAGCGACCATTGCTCTATTATCTTAGTCATGCTGTGTTTAATGAATTGCCCAGCTTGCGCAATACCCTAAATAATTTTCCGCAATTAGCCTTCAAGCAATGGTTCTTAAGTTTGACCTGGAGGCGATTCAGTTTTAGTCGTGCAATGGATTTGCCAGTATTACAACTGGAAGGACTGACAGGTGCACGTCGTCAAGAGCGTCTGTTAGTTTTGCATCGTGAAGATTCTGCGCCTGCAGGTTGGTTACATTTTTTAGGATTTTTACTGGAGCGATTTATTGCACTGGGAGTGATGAGCATTATTTGGGTTCTGGTACCCAGCGAAATTAATATTGATTGGGTGGGTTTATTTTGGGAGCGGGAATTATCCATTTCAGACTATATTTTGCATGTGACCAACTATTTGGCCATGTGGTTGGTTGCGCCTTTTTATGTGGCTTGTGGATTTTCACTTTATTTAAATCGACGTATCAAGTTAGAAGCCTGGGATTTGGATATTGCGTTTCGCCGAATGGTGACTAAACGGCAAGTTTCTCAATTGCTGTCGATCTTATTGGTTTTTAGCCTCTTCTTTTCTATAGATGCGCAGCGTCCATTACACGCCGAGGAAGATCCGGCTTATAAATCTGAAAATTTTGTTGATTCAGAAGTGTTGGGTGAACCAACGAATCTGAATCGTGATAGCGCAAAAAAACTAGTGAATGAGTTACTTCAGCAAGATGAATTCAGTAACAAAGAAACAATTAAACGCCTGCGTTTAAAAAATCCCGAAAAAGAAGATGAATCTGCTTTTATTAAATGGTTACTGGATTTATTGGAAGGATCGGAAGACAAAGCTGTAGGATTGGGGCGATTGTTTGAGTTGTTGCTTTGGTTAGTGGTAATGGGATTAATTGTGCTCTTGATATATCGATACCGACATTGGCTTTCAGCACAGTTTGTAAGAGTAGGGCCTACACCTAAAGTAAAAGAAAAGCCCGTCACTTTATTTGGTATGGATGTACGTAAAGAGTCATTGCCGGAAGATGTCAATGCGGTGGCCTTGGGTTTATTGGAAGCGGGCAATAAGCGTGCTGCCTTGGCTTTATTGTATCGAGCCAGTTTGGCGCATCTGATTTTTACCGGTGTTGAAATTGAAGATGGTTTTACGGAGTTGGAATGTTTGCAGGCAATGAAATCGAATCTGCAATCGCACCATAAAACTGGTGATGATCAGGATTATGTTGCATCCCGCATCCATTATTTTTCCGAGCTGACTCTGGTTTGGCGTCGTTTGGCATACGGACATTTTTTTCCAAGTGAGCAGCAAGCAAGGGAGCTTTGTTCGAACTGGAATCAATGTTGGCTAAAGCAAACCGCGATTTCAGGAGGGAAATCATGAAGCCTGCGTTGAAAAGAATGTTGATTGTAGCTTTGGCCGTGATACTGCTAATTGCACTTGTGGTCTATTGGTTTACAACTCAATTCCATTGGGTTGAAGAGGAAGTTGATCATGGCTTTTCCAAAGTAGCCATGCAAAATAATTTTCTAGCTGCAAAATTGCTTTTACAGAAACAAGGTGTACCTGTCTCGGTTGTTAAAAACCAACAGCTACTGGAAAAGGGCAGTTGGCGTAATATTGAATTAAAACCGGATGACACTATTATTCTGGTCAACGCCTATAAAACGCTTGATGAAGATCGTTATTACCGACTAAAAGATTGGGTTGAAGCCGGTGGAACCTTGATTGCTTCTTCTCAGAACTCGTTTGTGGGATCGCATACCAAGGAAAATGATTTGCTGCTTGATGATTTTGGTATTGAACAAGCGCCAAAAGAAGTCGAAGAAAAAGGTGATTTTTTTGAAGAGATATCCAAAGATCTGAAGAAGAAAGAAAAAGAGTTGGAAGAAGAAAAAGAATTTGAAGAAAGGCTCAAGGAAAAAAATAAAGACAGCAATGAAAATGAAGAAATACAAAAAGATGGCCGAAAAGAAAGCCAAGCAGAAAACCAAGCAGAAAGTTTAGATGAAAAATTAAATGAAACTATAAAAGATAAAACTTCAGAGCAACAGGCTCATAAAAAGAAGCAAGCTAAAATTAAAAGAGATTATCAAAGACGTTGCGGTAGTAAAAAAGAGGCAGTCACTGTTGATTTTGTTTCAGAAGATAAGCCTCTGGCGTTTGATTTTAGTCGGGAAAATGCGTTTATTTATTACGACTACAATGATCTTGATGAGGAAGATGAGCCAAAAGAACGGTCAGAGCACATTTTGTATTTTGATTGGGGTGAAGGTGAGGTCACTTTTTTAAGTGATACCCATATTTGGACCAACCAACGTATTGATTGTCATGATCATGCTTATGCTTTGTGGAGTCTGGTCAATTTAAATGGACGCGTCTGGATTTTAGTTAATCAGGATGCGCCATCGTTATCAGCCATTATTTGGCATAAAGCCCCCTATGGACTATTGGCTAGCGTTTTAGCGTTAATTCTCTGGTTGTGGTCCAAAAGCCAAATTTTGGGGCCAGTATTTGTGCAGCAAACCTTGGCCCGCAGAAGTTTGGCAGAGCATTTATATGCAACCGGTGTACTTTTATGGCGAAAATTTCAGAGCCCGCAATTATTAATTGTTTTGCGCAAGGATATTATGGACCTGTTGGAGAAGCATCATCTTATTCCCGGTACATCGGAAACTGATCCTTCAGGCCAATTGCGTTTGGATTTTTTACATGAATTAACCGGTTTGTCGCATGAGGCAATCAAACATGCATTATTTGCTGAAGCCATTCATGAGCCGCAAGATTTG
>CAZICR010000190.1:0-6230 GCA_964537795.1 uncultured Cellvibrionaceae bacterium
AAATACAGTCGCCAATGCAGCCCTCGCAAAAGCACCAGTCACATTTGATAATTTATACAAAGCCAAACTTTATGGATTTAATGTCACAGTGACCAATCGTTTAACGGATTTAGGCAATAACCAATACGATTTATTATTCAAAGCAGAATCCATGATCGGCAGCGTTACTGAAACCAGTCGCATGCAATGGTTGCCTGAGAAAAAAACGATTCAACCTTTGCATTATGTGTATAAACGCAGAGGTATGGGCAAAAAACGCGATGCGAATTTAAGTTTTAATTGGTTGGAAAAATCAGTCACAAACAATGTCGACAATTCGCGTTGGCAAATGAATATTGTGGATCAGGTACAGGACAAACTCAGCTACCAGGTTCAATTAGCGCAAGAGTTACGCGCGGGTAAGAAAAATTTTACTTATCAAATTGCCGATGGCGGTGAATTGAAAGAATACAGTTTTGAAGTGCTGGGGGAAGAGTTACTGGAAACGCCTTTAGGCAAGGTTAACACCATTAAAGTCAAACGCAGCCGCAGCAATAACAAACGTATAACTTACGCCTGGATCGCGCCTGGCTGGCATTATCTGTTGGTGCGATTGCAACAGGAAGAAGGTGGCAAGGCTTACACCATTTACATTACTCAAGCCAAGATTAATGGCAAAACTATTGAAAAATTTTAATTCGTACAATTTTTTCTTCACACTACATTTAATCCACACACTATAGGTTTTATTATGAATATCGCTAACGACTGTGTTGCCAGCTTCCATTACACATTGACCGACAGCAGCGGCAAAACACTGGACTCATCAGAGGGCCATGAGCCTTTAAGTTATTTACACGGCGCCGGTAATATTATTCCGGGCTTGGAATCTGCACTCGAAGGTAAAATTGTTGGCGACAAATTAAGTGTTGCCGTAGCTGCTGCACAAGCTTACGGTTTGCGTGACGATGCACTGATTCAAGAATTACCCTCCACTATGTTCAGCGGGATTGACCAAATTGAAGTCGGAATGGAGTTTCACGCTGAAACTGAACACGGCATGCAAGTTGTGACTGTCACTAAAGTTGACGGAGACAAAGTGACTATCGATGGAAATCATCCTTTGGCTGGGGTCGATTTAAACTTTGCTGTTGAAATTACTGAAGTTCGTGCTGCAACAGAAGATGAGCTTCATCATGGTCATGCTCACGGAGCCGGTGGCCATCACCATTGATCAAAACCCATAAAAAAACCCGAAATAATTCGGGTTTTTTTATACTTCCAGTTGCAAATACTGATTAATATCTTTTGCATCCACAGGGAAATAACGATGCACACCGGAAGAGTAAGTATATAAAACGACGGGGTAATGCGTAATTTTGTTGCCTGTAGTCATGGGATAAACAAATAATCCTACTTTCGGATTACTCATCCGCACAATTTCTCTGGATTCGGGGCCATCAAACAGAAACTGTTTAAATTGGGACAGCAGATTTAGACCATTGGATTCGCGCTTTACAGTTTCTGCTGAGAACCGCTTGGCTTGTTGGCGCAGTTGGGTTAAATCGTCAGAGGAAAGATTTTTTTTTGTACTAAACGCATAGATTTGGTAAAACTGACCGGCACCATCACGATCCTTCACCCGCAAGTCAGCTATTTTGTGATTCACAAATGCGCGCTTAACCAGCGACTTGGTCCAAATTTCATGCCCTGTTTTGGGTCGACCAAAGAAAAAAAGAAAGGGTTTCATTACATTTTCAAATCCATCCAAGGTTTTTAAACTGGCTTCCAATCCCGCTAAATCATAATGGTGCATATTTTTCTCCAACGAATAAAATCCCAATAAACAAACAACACTTCCTTGGTTCCGAAATGAGGATTATCGCAAAATAGTTGAATTTATTCGGGGGTTGTCTAGAACAACGAAGAAACTGCAGGTTAATAAAATAACCCTAAATAATAAAGGATTTAGAAAACTGCTTTCTATTTTTGTGATTGAGTATACTTTTTGCGCCAACTAAAGGTCAGGCATGACTGCTGACTTGCGTGGGGATTGCTCCGTAACCATCTGAAATCCCTGCTCGTTTTTTAAATCGCCGGAAGACATCCACAAACGGCGGTTCTTGTTCAGAAACACCTGTTGATAGTATTGAGTCACATCTTCGGCAGAGAGTGTCTGTAAGGAAGTAATCAGTCTCTGACGCCGATTGAATTGAAAATCCTCCAGGAGTATCGAATCCCAAAAACGGGAATTTTGCTCGCGAATCGATCTTGGAGGTTCTTTTAACTTTTGCATTAAAGAATCCTTATGTACATCAAAGTCTCCTTTAATCAAATCTTTACCTTCATCCAGAAATTTATCTATTGCTTCTGCTACTTCATTTTCTGCAAAACGGGGGGACTGAACGATAAACAGATTTCCCTCCAATTGTTTGATGGGCAACGAAATACTGGCAACAACATAGCCCATCTGTTTCTCGGTTCTTAACTGATGAAAAAATTCGGGCTGCAAAATTTGTCGAATCAATTGCATCTTTGCAATGTCGGCATCGGCTGCAGAAAGTGACTGAATATAGAGAGCAACAATTTTGTCCTGATGAGGTAAAGCTTGTGTATAAAGCCAAGGCTTGACGGAGCTTTCCGGCATAATAGTGACTATAGAGTCCGACACTTTTCGACCCGTTTGATGCGCTTGCAATCCATGCTCAACAATTGCCGATAACTTCATTGCTTCCTGCGGCAAGTAATTACCATAAATAAGACCGTCAATTTCAGCATCCCATAAATACTGTTTCGAAAATTGAACAAATTGTGCGTGAGTGACAAGTTCAAGTGCTCGACTCATTTGGGATGAAGACCACTCAGGATGAGTTAACAAAGATGGCAACCGGGAAATCATTACCTGATAAGGCATATTCCGTTCTTCATTAGCCCAGTTACGAATTAATTCGGATTTTATTCTTGAAAATTCGCTTTCGCTAAAATCCGGCTTTTTCAGGGCATCAATAACATAATTTAATAATAAACTTTGACGATTGGAAAAGCCGAATAATCTCAAGTCAATTCCACGCGAATGCGGCGTTATACTAAATTCAAGGCCGGATAAACTGGCAAAATAAGTAAGATCATTCAATTGATCTCGAATAACACCGGCAAATAAATAATTCATTGCCGAGCGCTCAGCCGTTATATTTTCAGGGGGCACAATCAATCGCAAATTAATTACACTTTGCGGCCGGTTAAACAGTTGGTCCTGAAGATACCAGATTCTGGTGCGTTCTTTACTCACTAACAACTCAGGATGTGTTTTAGCTGGGCTGTCATTAAGTAAGGAACCCGTTTTCACAATTAATTTTTCCGGAATAAACGGGTTAGGTTGAGGCAAGGCAAATTGTTGTCGAGTACCCGGTTTAATACTCAGGATTTCCGGAATGGATTTCCTAACACTATAAGGAACCGAATAAATATTGGATGAACGCCAGGGAGTAACATCCGGTGCCGTCAATACCATTAACAGATTATCTGGACGCAAATAGCTGAAACATTCCTGCAACTGTTTTTCATCAAATTTGCGGAATAGCATCGGGCCACGAAGAATATCTTTAACCGGATAATCCTGCATATTTTGTGCAAGGGTAATAACAGTCTCTGTCGGTGATTTTTTCTCATAATACCGAAATTGATTTTCACCAATAGTTTGTAATTCCAGATAACGCCACTCATCCAAACCTTGGGATTGGATTTCTTTCAGCACAAAAAAGAGTAAAGAAATAATTTGATCTTTAGTTCTCACCCCCGCCGGAGTCAGCTGAATACTGATTTGAAACAATGCATCCTGTTTACTGGGATAGGTTAACCGCACGTTTAACTTTTCTGCCCATCCAAGGTTTTTAAGTATATAAATCAAGCTGCCTTTGTTCTCATGCCCCAAGAGATGAGCGATGTAATCGTAAGGCTTATTTAGCAACAATTCTTTGGATTGCGGCACTGGAAAACTAAAGGCTAATTGACGAATTTCTTTTTCCGGTTTGATATCAACACTAACTGGTAATGATTCAGGTATGAACACCGGGGGATAAACCGAACTCGCAAGACTGTCGCGTTGTGGAACCGCTGAAAATTTTTGTTCTGCCAGTTGCTGCAACTGCATCAATGACTGATTACTTAATAAAACCAATGTCATTTTTTCCGCAGAATAATGTTTCTGATAAAAATCCAACAGATCCTCACGAACAGAATTATCGGTTTCATCAGCCAATGTACGATTATTGCCAACCGCAAACTTTGATCCAGGATGTTGAGGATTCATCAATTCACGATATACATCCCATTCACGTCGGAAATCATCACGCAGTTTTGCAGAAAATTCCGCATCAACAGCCTGACGTTCACGATCCACATAAATTTCATTAAATAATGGGGATATAAAAAATTGGGAAAATCTATCCAGAGCCGCTTCAAATGCCTGATGCTTGATGGTGAAATAAAATTGGGTATTTTCTGCTGCAGTTGAAGCGTTATGGGTTCCACCTTGCGCAGCAATAAATTGTTGATACTCACCCGGCAATGGATATTTTTCTGTACCCAGAAACAGCATATGCTCAAGAAAATGCGCAAGCCCCATTCGATCAGCAGGATTCTGATTTGCACCTACAGCAACATTGATAGCAGCAGCAGACGCCTCAAGGTTCGAATCTGAAATCAGTAACACTCGCAATTTATTTGGTAATACCAAATACCGATATTCACGATTATCCTGATCACTTTTTACAGGTTGTAACTTGATGGAAGGCACAGCAGTTTCGGCATTACCCATCAAACCGGCTAAATCGTTATTTATTTTTTCCACAAAAGAGTCTTCCGCTTTCAATACGGTAGTTTTTTCTGTTTGTGAAAAAGATGAAGCAGAAGACTGTGCGTTTACAAATGAGCTGAACGAGAAAATCAAACTGATCAATGAACAGAAATAAAACTTGAAGCTCATACATTCACCATCGGATTCAAACCTTTATTAGCCAATGAATGTAAACTCCATGATCTTCCTGTTGATCGATTAATTTATTTCCACTGATGTCAGCAAAGGCTTTGAAATCACGCACTGATCCTTGATCAGTCGCCATGACTTTTAACACTTGCCCTGATGTCAGGTGTCGCAATTGTTGTTTGGCTTTGAGCAGAGGTAATGGACAAGCCAAGCCACGAGCATCCAACTCGATTACCGGATCAATGTGTTCAACCAGACTGGTATCAGGATGATGCATAAAGTTAACTGCTCGCCAGAGTAAATCATTCAAATTGAACGGAATCACTCATTAATGGTCTAGATGCCGGTTAAGGCAATTGCGCTGTTTTACAGAGGTGCATAACCTAGTCTTTACGCTCTAAAAAGGCTAGAGTTAGCAACTGTTTTTTTTGACTTTTTTTGCAAATACACAGGTTATTTTTCAGGTGTCTATGATTCCAATGCCTTTTGCTCAATTTCCCCTCATTCGCACCAGCATAAAAGGCATATGCCTGATACTAATCGTGCTTTTTAGCTGCGGCCTTCAGGCAGAAGTTGATTTACCAACACTGGGCGATACCAGTTCCACTACTATATCCCCGGAACAGGAAAAAAAGCTTGGAGAGCAATGGCTCAGAGCCTTCAGGGCGCAGGTTCCTACTTCCTCTGATCCCCTGGTCATTAATTATCTTGAAACTCTGATCAACCGACTTTTACCCCACAGCCAATTGGACAGCAAGAAAGTCCAGCTGGTAGTTGTTGAAAACAAATCCCTGAATGCTTTTGCCGTCCCCGGTGGAGTCATGGGTATTAATACCGGATTGCTTCTCTATGCGAAAAGTGAAAACCAACTGGCAGCTGTCATCAGCCATGAACTGGGCCATTTAAGCCAACGCCACTATGCACGGCAGTTGGAACAACAAAAGAAAATGATGATCCCCATGCTGGCAGGCATACTCGCCGGTTTGGCATTGGCGGCCAACAGTGATGGCGATGGTGGCATAGCAGCAATCATGGCAACCCAGGCAGCAGCTCAATCCGCCCAGTTGAGTTTCAGTCGACAAAATGAACAGGAAGCCGATCGTATAGGTTTTGACACTATGGTAAAGGCAGGTCTAGATCCTTACGCTGCGGCTGAGATGTTTGAAGAAATGATGGGCGCAAGCCGCTTCAGTCGCCGTCCACCGGAATATTTACTCACCCACCCAGTGACAGAAAGCCGGGTTGCCGATGCCCGCAACCGTGCTAT
>CAZICR010000191.1:0-6206 GCA_964537795.1 uncultured Cellvibrionaceae bacterium
AGGGATAAACGACCGGACAAGCGATTGATACTGTCAATATTCAGGCCTTGTTTTGAAGTAATCGCCGTGAGTTCGGCAATCATATCGGCATTAATATGGCGGGATAACAAGGTCACTATGTGGCGAACCTTGCCTTGTTGATCCACCCAATGAGAATAATCCTGCTCATCCACCGTTTGAAAACCTACCTTGATTGCCAACGCATCAGTCGCATCGGAAATAGTCTTGATCAACCGTGTTTTTTCTTCAGGTGAAACACGCAGCTCCACTAATAACCCCAGGGCCAGAGTGTCATGAATAACGGCTTGCCCTATATCCAATACCCGCGCGTTGTATTGAGCCAGAACCCGTGTTATCGCATGGGTGACTCCCGGTTTATCCTGGCCGGATGCATTAATTAATAAAATTTCACTCACAAGAATATCCCGAAAACTGGCCTGAAAATCAGGCCGCATTCTAACAGGCTGGGGAAAAGTTTCATCATGGATCGAGCAGTTAGTGAGTTGATCCGCTAAAATGTGTGCAATTTGTTATCTGGAATTTTCGCACATGAGTGTAATAAAAAGTTTTCGGGATTATCCACAGCTGACCCTGTGCAGTTTATTGATCATTATCCTGGGGATAATCGGTGCCTGGTCTTATTGGATTAACGTTGAAAAAAATCAACAAGAGCAAAGGCACAATTACGGTCAACTTCTCGCTAACAGTGGCGCACGTCAGGCAGTAACGCCGACCATGGAACAGGACATGGTCAGCTTGCAATCCATATTACTTGAATTGAATCAATATCCCGGCGTAATAGGCGCAAGCATTCACAATGTTGAAAACAAATTACTGGTGCAAAGTGGTTTCAAACCCAATCAGATCATTGAAGGTAAACGCCACCAATACTCTGCACCAATTGCCTTGCACAATAATCTTGTGGGTACACTTTCGGTCACTCTGGATTTGCCCAATCACACTGAACGTGATTATCTTTTTTTTATGATATGGATCAGTTCTGTGTTTACTGCCCTGGGAATTTTGGGTTGGTCCATTCAAAGACAATGGTGGCGACAATTAAAAGAAAAAATGCCCAGTGCAAGCGCTATAGTGACAGCTGTCGTGGAAAAAATACCCAGTATTGCCGACATCGCGGAAGCTGAACCGGAATCACCAACACAGGTATCTGTCAGGTTGAGTGTTGAAATCACCAATTTAAATAAACTCTACCAGCAACTTAACAGCGAAATTTTTGCCAGTATTTTGCGGCGTTTTGATAAACAACTGCAGAGTGTTTTAAATTTGTATTCCGGCCAGCGTCAAATGTTATCCGGTGAAACTTTATTGATCGACTTTACTGGCGACAACTTTCAGGAATGTTGTTTTCGTGCAGCATGCGTTGCGCAACTCATTTCCAATTTGACTCAAAAAAGCCAAAGCCCGAGATTGCATCTGGCGGCGGCTATTCATGAATTGTCAGGGCCGATCACCGACAGCAAATCCTTATTAAAAGATTTTGTGGTACAAAATAATAATTATTTAAAACCTGACAAAGGTGAGATTTTAATTAGTCAGCATTTGATCGATAACGAGTTGCAAGAGCGCATTGAGTTACTACCCGACAGCGGAAAGTTAATCGCGATCAAAGAACCCTATCAGGGATTACTGGATAATCAGGAAGCACAGCTTGTTGGTATGCTTGAGAAATAATTCTGTCATCATTTTTTAACCTTGGTGTCACAATTCTCTACTAGCCTTTGTCGCATCTGTAACAAGGGCTTTGAAATGCTGAACATTGAACAATCTATCCAATCCAAATTCCCTAACTTTAACCAGCAGTGGCCTATTGTCCGCCAATCCACTTTAAGCATTCTGCGCAAACTGACACGGGAAAAAGAAATCAATGATTTCCTGAAAGAACACAAAGGAAATCGCGGTTTTGATTTTATTGATCGGATTTTCGATTATTTCAATTTCAGTTACAGCGTGTCGCAACGGGAAAGAAATAATATTCCCTCTCAGGGACGAGTCGTCATTATTGCCAATCATCCCATAGGTTCATTGGATGGATTAGCTTTATTACGCCTGGTTAGCGAAGTTAGACGCGATGTAAAAATTGTTGCTAACGATATGTTGATGGCATTTGAAGCTTTGCATGAATTGTTCTTACCCTTGGACAATATGACCCGAGGTACTTATAAACAAAGTTACAAAGCCATTCTACAATCACTGAACAACAATGAAGCGGTAATCATTTTCCCATCGGGAGAAGTATCAAGAGCAAGACCGAATGGAATACGTGATGGAAAATGGCAAGCCGGATTTTTGCATTTCGCACGCAAAACCCAATCACCTTTATTACCTATTTTTGTCAGTGCTAAAAATTCCTGGTTATTTTACGGCGCATCAATGTTATTTAAACCATTGGCTACCGCCTTGCTGGCGCAGGAGATGTTCAACAAACATTCGGCAGAGATTAAATTTCGCGTCGGTGAAATGATTCCACACCATGCTTTGGAATCAGAACATCTTGCCGACAAATTCCTGATCAAGCGTCTAAAAAAACATCTTTATAAAATAGGCAAAGGGAAAAATGCTATTTTCGTTACCGAAAAAACCATTGCACACCCGGAAGATGTGACTCAGCTTCGAGAAGAATTTAAGAATGCACAAGTGATAGGTGCCACGCGCGACAATCACAAAATTTATTTATGCGACTATGAAAAACATCCTTGTATCCTGCGGGAAATAGGTCGTTTGCGTGAATTGACTTTCCGATTGGTCGGTGAAGGTACAGGTGCGCGTCGCGACATTGACAGATACGATCACTACTATCGACATTTGGTATTGTGGGATGAAAATAAATTAGCAATTGCTGGCGCCTATCGTTTGGGTGAAGCCTATCGATTAACGCAAAATCAGGATACCAAATCACTTTACACCTCTGAATTATTTAATTTGCATCCGGAAATATTGCCTTATTTAAAAAATGGTCTGGAATTGGGTCGAAGTTTTGTGCATCCCGATTACTGGGGAAAAGCCAGCCTGGATTATTTATGGCAAGGACTCGGCGCCTATTTACAACATCATCCACAAGTGAGATATGTTTTTGGCCCAGTCAGCATGAGTGCGCAATATTCAAAATATTTACGCGACCTGCTGGTTTTTTATTATCAAACCTATTATGCACACACAGAATATTTGGTTGAAGGTAAACACACCCACGAAATCACTGAAGATCAACTGATTGCATTTCGCCAACAATTTAGCAAGTTGGATCGGGATCAGGGTTTTACACTGTTACAAGAGATCTTTCAGCAACACAACCATAAAATTCCAGTACTGTTTAAACAATACGCGGCACTTTATGAAGAGGAAGGATACAAACTTTTAGCTTTCAGTGTTGATTCGGAATTTGGCAATTGTCTGGATGGACTTTTTATGGCAGATCTGGAAAAAATGAAACCGGCTAAAAGAACGCGGTATATCGGATGAACATGCTACTCACAGAAGAAAAATTTTCTTACTGCATCAGCATCTTCGTAAGTGTCCCGTTTACCCAGTTCCATTAGCTCGGTAATAAATTCGTTTGAAAATAATAAATAACTAGCTGCCGTTGCACCGCCACCTTTTGCAGTGGCACCTATGGCACGCAAAAAGAAGCGCAAACTTTTTGGAAGATAACGAATATTGCGGCCAGCAATCACATCCAGCGGGCTGGATGGTGAAATCACCATATTATCTACCGCACGCAAATGTAAGTTGGCAGCAACACGCGTTTCTTCAGGGACCAGACGAATTAATTCATTCATTCGCTCAAGGTGTTCCAAATCACCTTCCAACGAATCGACAAACGCACTGTTCAGCAGATGGCCAACAATTCGACCCATTGAGGGAGAATGTTTGAACGCCATTCTTCTATCCGCTTTTGCGGCTGATCTATTTCCGCTCACACCTATAACAAATAATGAATCCGCACCCAGATGTATTGCCGGGCTGATAGGTGCCAACTGACGCAATGCTCCATCGCCAAAAAATTCACGATCGATACGAACCGATGGAAAAATTGTCGGAATTGCGGAAGATGCCAATAGATGCTCCAAACGCAATGATGTTGGAACACCACCCCGACGATAACGACTCCAAACAGGAATATCAGGATGTCCTTGGTAAAAACTCACAGTGCGTCCCGAGGTGTAGCCCATAGCCGAAATTGCCACTGCAAATAAATTGCCTTGATTGATATTTTGCTCAATATTTTCGAATCGGATTTTACTACCCAATAATTCCCACAAAGGGGAATTATCCAATAATGACAACGGCCGCTTTCGGCCGACACCTTGATTAAACAATGAAAAACCCAAAAACAATATGCTCTTTAACAAATCTGACCATTCATGAAAATACACTTGTCCAATGGTCAACTCACGCCACATGTTTGCGAGTGCATTCACAGACTGTTTGAAATTACCCGGATGTGCCGCCAGTGCGACTGCATTTATTGCACCTGCGGATGTACCACAAATAATCGGGAATGGATGCGATATAGACTCGGGCAATATATCAGCCACTGCCTGTAATACACCGACTTGATAAGCAGCGCGTGCTCCACCCCCTGATAATATTAACGCTCGTTTTTCTGCCATTCTTTTACCCGGCTTGTGTACTCACTGGTTCCACCAAAAGTACCATACCCTCAGCGCCAGTTATCTTAACTATAGTTCCAATCGGTAGATTCTGCGCAAAGCTGACACTCCACAGCGCATCTTCAATTTGAACTTTGCCCTGACCATTTTCTATCGCTTTAATCAGTGGTGCTTGGCGTCCAATTAAATTTTGAATGCGATCATTCAATAAAGGCTGTTCCGTTTTCTCATTAAATTTTTTGAAGCGCTTCCAATAAATCAAGGTCAACAATACCGAAAGCAAACCAAAAATCAAAAATTGAAAATACCAATCAAGACCAGGAATCAAAAACTTGAGTAAGGCTACCAGAAATGCAGAAGCGCCTATACCGAGTAAAAAACCGCCTGCACCTAATAATTCTCCCAGCAAAATAAAAATACCGAAACATAACCAATGCCAAGGCTGCAAGTGTTGCAAGAATTCCATAGCCAGCTCCTCAGGATTTTTTATCGATTGCGGATTTAATTAATTCATTAATACCACCAATTGAACCAATTACGCTGGATGCATCAAGCGGCATCATAATAACCTTGGCATTCTCTGAAGAAGCCAGTTTACCCAAAGCCTCAACATATTTTTGTGCGACGAAATAATTAATCGCCTGTGGGTTACCGGCGGCTATGGCATCACTCACAAACTGTGTCGCCTTACCTTCTGCCTGTGCTTCACGCTCACGCGCTTCAGCTTCTAAAAATGCAGATTCCCGTAAACCTTCTGCTTTGAGAATTTGCGCGCGCTTCTCGCCCTCAGCAACTTTAATCGCTGCCTCACGTTCACCCTCTGCACGTAAAATCTGCGCACGTTTTTCCCGTTCAGCTTTCATTTGGTTAGCCATGGCATCTACCAGATCACGAGGTGGAGTGATGTCTTTAATTTCGATACGAGTCACTTTTACACCCCAAGGTGATGTTGCTTCATCGACTTTGAGTAACAAATTGGTATTGATAGCATCGCGTTTGGATAACATGGAGTCCAGTTCCATAGAACCTACCACAGCACGAATATTGGTCATCACCAAATTTTGCATGGCCTGCTGAAGATTATTAACTTGATAAGAAGCTTTGGCCGCATCAATCACCTGATAAAAACAAACAGCATCGGCGGTGACCATCGCATTGTCTGCACTAATCACTTCCTGGGGATGAATATCCAACACTTGTTCCATCACAATGACTTTACGACCAATATTGTCAACAAATGGAACAATAATATTAAAACCGGGGTGTAACAAACGTGTGAATCGACCAAATCTTTCAACTGTCCAGTTTTGTCCCTGAGGAACATTTTTGACAATCTTCATTACAATAAAAATCGCGAAAACTGCAATCACTATGATGGTGCCATTAAAGATCTCGAACATAACGAACTCCCTGGTTTGATTAAAAATATTTTGGATTCAGGCAGAAGAATAGCCTTTTTAGCTTATCAAAATAATGATTAGCGAACGAACGACTGAATAGCACAGTAAAAGAATGGAATACATTTGAACACAAGGGCCAGTCAAGAGTTAATATAATGCCACAAATTATGTGGCATCT
>CAZICR010000192.1:0-6159 GCA_964537795.1 uncultured Cellvibrionaceae bacterium
TCCCCACTGCAAGGAACCCCCGGTAAAAAAATCGCGCGATTGACCGTAGTTTCGGACCAAGGAACTACGTCTGGATTTTTACAAATAACAATCAGAACCTTCTGCTTTTTTACTTTCTTTTTTTTATTTTACGCAGTAATACCTGCGTTATTCACGCTTTTCATTCCATCACTTGAAACAGTTGGTTGGCTGGCACCAATTCCCGGTGTGTATTTAGGATCAAGACCTATTACTATTTACGACAAAATTTCAAAAACTCGGGTTATTCAAATTTAGTTTGCCCTCACCCTAGCCCTCTCCCAGAGGGAGAGGGGATATCAATTCCCTTGAAAAGGGAATTGGCTCCTCACTTTGAAAAAGGGAGGCGGGGGAGGGATTTAAAGTGGTCAATTTTACGAAGATTTTAAATCCCCCCTAGCCCCATTAAGAGAAAATCATATGAACATAAAATCCCTCCCACAAGCCACACAAGAAAAACTGGAAGCAGCGGCTTTTCGTCAGTTGTTGGCGCATCTGGACAGCAGAAAAGATGTACAGAATATTGATTTGATGAACCTTGCTGGTTTTTGTCGAAATTGTTTGAGCAAATGGTATCAAGCTGCCGCCAGTGAGCAAGGTATTGAATTATCGCAGGATGATGTGCGTGAGCGTATTTACGGCATGACTTATGAGCAATGGAAAAAAGATTATCAGCGTTAGTTTTTCCGATGTTTTAATGCACCTTGGCATCAACCACTAATAACTCGCGGGAAAGTGAACTGCCAATTTGTAATTGGTTCAGTGCAAACAGTACGGGTAAATTGGATTGCACTGCAGGGTTGATAGCAGTTTGGTGTAGATCACCACTGGCTGAAATACTGACCCAACAATTTCTACCGGAACGTTTGGCGATATACAAAGCACGATCAGCTGTATCAACGACTTGCTCCCAATCAAGTGCTGTTGGCAAATGATAATAGAAAGGATATGCAGCAAAACCTATAGAGCAGGATTTATGAATAATTGTGTTTTCGCCAATATCAAATGAATATTCGAAGACTGATTTCCTAATTCTCTCGACCATATCAATCACTTCAGCACGTGAACAGTAACGCAGTACAATTAGAAATTCTTCCCCGCCCCAACGCACAACGTAATCTGAATCACGCAGATTTTTTTCAAGCAGCCGGCTTAATTGCTCAAGCACCTTATCACCCGCTGCATGACCATAAGTGTCGTTAACTTCCTTAAAAAAATCGACATCCAGAAGTACAAAAACCAAGTCGGAATCTTTTAATGCTATTGGCAAATTTTTATTGTTGATCCAATCCTGATAACTGCGATCCACCAAGGCTACATCGCCAGCAATTGATTTATTCAGAAAGCGTCGATTGTGCAAGCCGGTTAAAGGATCAGTCAAACTGGCTTCTTCAATTTTTAAATAAGCATCATGCAAACGTTGTTGTGCCAAACGCAAACCTTCGTTGGTTTTATTTAATTCCTGCGTACGTTCTGCCACTTTTTTATCCAGATGCCGCGATGCATCCAGCAATTGTAAATGTGTAGCGACCCTTGCCAATAATTCTTCTTTTTCAATAGGCTTGGTCAGGAAATCATTACCGCCCACATCAAAACCCATCACCAGATCATTGGTTTGGTTTCGTGCTGTTAAAAAGATAATCGGTAATTCATGTGTTGGATAGGCCATGCGCAATCGCTTGCAGGTTTCATATCCTGATATTTTCGGCATCATAATATCCAACAACACCAGATCAACATCCTTGGCTTTTTCAATAATGGCAATTGCATCTTCACCGGAGCCGGCTTCACTGACGCGATAATCGCGGAAGCTTAAATAATTGATTAATACTTTGCGATTTAAGGCGTCATCATCTACCACTAATATGTGTGCGCCGTGATTGCCATAATCAGCAAAATCATTAATTTCCAATGCATGGTTTCGTTCTACTTTTAGCAGATTAACCACATTGCGAATAGCTTCCTGACTACGAGGGCTATCGGATTTGTGCAGATCTTTTTCATAAGGTAAGGTGAAACAAAAGGTTGTGCCCTTGCCCTGAATAGAATCGACGGTTAACACGCCACCATGTAATTCCACCAGTTGTTTACTGATAGTCAGCCCCAGACCTGTTCCACCATGGTGACGCTCCAGATGCCCATCCGCCTGGTGGAATGCTTCAAAAATATCCTGTAATTTATTTTCCGCAATACCAATACCTGAATCGGAAATATAAACAGCCAGATTATGTTCGGCGATTCTTGCTTCAACACGAATATATCCCTGCTCGGTAAATTTCACAGCATTGCCAATCAGGTTGTAAAGAATTTGCAAGACCCGGTCTTCATCTGCAATCACTCCAGGAAAATTTTCTCCCAGCAAGTTTTCCATCACTATTTTTTTATCGCCAATTAAAGGTTTGGTGAGGCTGATAACCACATCAACCAATACCGATAAATCCACTACTTTTTTATGTAGGCTTAAACCTTTGTTGCGCAGTTTTGCAAAATCCAGAATATCATCCACCAATGTGGCCAGGCGTTTGCCACCGGTTGCAATCAAACCCAGGCTATGGCGAATAGCGTCAGGAACTTCACCTTCAACGCCATCGCGCAGGGATTCTGCAAGCCCGATAATGCCATTCAATGGCGTGCGTAATTCATGCGAGGTGTTAGCAAGAAATTCGTCTTTTAATTTATCAATTTCCTGCAAGCGCCTGACTAATGATCGTTCCTGCTCAACTTGCCGTCTTTCCAAATGCAATCGTATTTGTTGTGTACGCCAAATCCAAAAAGCAAATGCCACTAAAATCAATAGATAACTGGCATATGCCCACCAGGTTTCCCACCAGGCGGGAGCAATATGAATAGTCAAACTGACCGGCTCCGGATTCCAAACACCATCATTATTACTGGCTTTCACTTCGAATCTATATTCACCCGGATCCAAATTTGTATAGGTAACCGAACGACGATTCCCCGCATTAATCCAATCCTGATCAAAACCTATTAAACGATAAAGGTATCGATTCTCTTCAGGCATTTGATAATTGAGCGCAGAAAATTCCAAGGTAAAAACTGTATGTGCGTGTGATAAATTGAGAATTGAGGTATGCGTGATAGCTTTGCCAAGTGGTGATTTTTTTTCCTGAGGCACGACTTTTTTATTAAAAATAAATAAATCAGTAAACACAACCGGTGCCCGATGTGGATTGGTGGTAATAGATGCTGGATCAAACAGCATAAAGCCTTTGCTGTTACCCATTATCATTTCGCCAGATTCAAACAACGCTGACGCATTGCGATTAAATAAATTATCGGCCAATCCATGACGTTTATCGAAATTGCGAAATTCATGGGTGTTGGTGTCAAAACGCGATATACCTTTTTGCGTTCCCAACCAGAGATATCCGGCTTTGTCTTCAATAATGCCGGAGACCACATCATCAGACAAACCATCTTTAGTGGTAAAAGCGCGAAACTCACCGGTTTCGCGGTTCATTTTATTTAAACCACCACCATCAGTGCCCAACCAAAAATCACCACGGGAATCTTCAAAAATAGAAAATATAAAATCAACACTTAATGATTTTTGATCAAGTATTTTGTGTGAGTAGCGCGTAAATTTGCCCGTATCAGGATTCAACAAATATAGACCGCGAATGGTACCCACCCAGATTCGCTCCTGTTTATCCTGATATATCACACGCGAATAGAGCACCTTTTCACCATCCATTTGTGCGGACTCCGGCAAATAGTGCCGAAACAATCCTGTAGCGGGATCCATTCGGCTAACAGCTTCTTCAGTTGCCACCCAAACAAATCCTTTTTTGTCTGTGATAACTGACCAAACCTCACGCCCCTTCAGAGAATCCGGCTTATTGGCGTCCGTTAAATAATGTGTGAATTGCCCGGTCGGTAGGTGTAATTTATTTAAGCCACCGGACCAAATACCCAACCATAAATTTTGTTCTGAATCCAACGCCATAGACAATATGGTGCTGCCGGTTAATCCATTTGGTTTTTTTTGATCAAATTCATAGCGGATAAATTTTTCACGTTTTTTATCAAAATAATTCAACCCGTAGCCAGTGCCAATCCACAGATTTTCTTTTTTGTCTTTCACTGAAGACAGTACGCCACCATCGGTTAAACTATTACGTCTGGTTGAATCATGGCGATAGTTTCGAAACGCTGAGGCCTGTCGATCAATCACATCGATACCGGATGGGAAATAACCCAACCAAATACTGCCGGTATTATCCTCAAACAATTCATTGACGACATAATTACCCGGAGATTTCGAATCCTGTTCGCTGTATACAAATCGACTAAAGGTTTTTCCTCCCAATGCACGATGATAAACCGCACTGCCGTCGCCTACCCAAAGATTACCCAATGAATCTTCAAGCACTGACCAGACAGTTGCACTTTTTTCGTTTTTGGCATGCTCAACTTTTTCGAAGCTATTATTGCCTGCATTAAAGCGAAACAAACCTGCATCATAACTGGCAGCCCAAATGTTGCGATGTTTATCCTGATAGATTCGTCGAACATCCAAAAAAGATATTGTATTGGCATGATTATAGATGTGTGTTTCTTCAGTTTCCGGATGCCAACGAATAACACCCGCACCCTGCGTACCTAACCAAAGATAACCTGCTTCGTCGTACACAATTGACCACACCATGGGCGATGTGCTTTTTTCCAATGCAGGTATTTTTCGATGTATAAATTCATGTGTGTCGATATTAAATTCTGATATTCCTTCGCGTGTTGCCAACCAGAGTGTATGTTTATTTTTCCTAGCGATTGCCAGCACATCTACAGATTCAACTTCCGGATTCAACACACTTTTAATTTTCCAGGAATTAAACCTGTAGGTTGACGCATTAAAATAATTTAACCCTTTTCTGGTTGCTACCCAGAGGTCGCCCTGCTCAGCTGTTAACAGGTCATTAATATAACTGTGATTTAAACTATTGGTTTCCATTTCATCATGACGAAACAGCGTGACACTGTAACCATCATATCGTGCCAGTCCATTAGCACCACCAAACCACATAAACCCGGTTTGATCCTGTGTGATGGAATTAATGTACCCAATACCGGCCAGTTGATCCGGTAAAATATGGCGAAATGAAAAATACACGGAAGGCTGCGCTGCTTGAATTGTCTGCGCCATAAACATAAAAAACACCAACAAGATTTTATTACAAAAACCTTGTTGGTGTTTTTTCATTATTATTTTTATAGTTTGACCGATCAAATTCTCTTCCTGCCTGAGTTACGCTATGCGTTACAATGACAACTGATAAGCCGTCACTGTGTTTTTGAAAAAATTAGGCACCAACACCAATTTTTTATCAGGAACAAAACCTATATCCGCGGTGTTGATTTTATCCGCACGCGAATCAATTAATTGCGTCAATTTGCCTTTGGCATCTACCAAATACACCAGACCTGGCCAACAGGAGACTACAAAAGTTTTTTTACCCACTTGTTCAATGCCATCAATATTTTCGGCAAAGCCGCTGGCAATAACCGATATTTTTTTGTTTTTATCGACCTGTTGTAGTTCTTTACCTGCCCCTACCAACATGTTGGATTTAACAAAAGCCAAACCATTAGCGTTAACGACATTTTCCAAAAATACATCCAACTTGCCATTTTTTAGCTGGTAGATTTTATTGATGCGTGTGTCCGATACAAACACATCACCTGCCGCATTAACGGCAACATCATTCAAAAATACTGAACCAGCAGCAGGGATACGTGAAATCACTTTTGCTTTTGGAATATCGATTATCACCAAATGATCAATATCCGATACATAAAGAAGATCATCTTTCGCCGCCATACCTTTGGGCGCATTCAATCCGGTAACCCAATCCTTTTCGAGCAATTTACCGCTGGTATCTATCAACGCTATACCGCCCTTGCCATCCAATCCGGTGGGCTCGCCATCAATTTGCGAGACAAACATATGGTCTTTTTTCTTGATGGGGTAATACAAAACCGACTCGGGCACAGCAAGGCCATCAAGCTGCCAGACTTGGGTTAATTTAGGTTCTGCCACAGCCAGTGAAGTCACAAAACACAAGGATAATAATGAACAGCATCGGATCAACATAATTGGACACCCCTTTGATAATTGAGATT
>CAZICR010000193.1:0-6136 GCA_964537795.1 uncultured Cellvibrionaceae bacterium
TTCCATTCAATCTCACACGCTTCTTGATCAATTTCGGGCGTTTATTCTCATGAACTACCACTCAGAGGCTATTCGCAAATTGGATTCAAGTCTATTACATCGCATTGTGGCCAAAAGCGGACGTTTAATTTTGCTATGACCCCAATTATCGCTGACCCAATTATCGAGAACCCACCGGATGGCGGGTTTATTTCTAAACACTAGGCACTTAATCCAAGCTTTTGAGTTTCAAACGAACTTAAAAATTTATCACCTAAGATCGGCCACTTTTTATAATTTAAGTAATTTAAATGACTTTTATTAATTTCCTTTTCTGCCAATCTTTTAGCAGACGGAAGATCATCTTGCAAAACATATGCACAAATTTTAATATCGGCTGATTTAGATTTTGCACTTAAATTCATTGCATGAATCTTATCAAAATCTTTTGCATCGAGGCATTTTTGCGAATAGCAATAGTTAATGACTACAGCCTCAAAGTGTTCTGATTCGAGCACATAATCAAACCCTGAAACCAAATCAACTACCTCTTTAAATCGGCTCTCCAAAACAAAATAATAAGATTTGTTAGATAAAAAATTCGCCAAAGACAATCCCTCATGAAATGATTTATCTAAAAAGCCATGAGCATCTTTATAATCACCCCTCTTCTCTGCGATCAGCGCTTTTAAGCTAAAGTAATATGAACGAGAAAAACTATATTTGTTATCATCTACGATTTTTTGTATGTTACTAAGAGCATTTTGATTAATAAAATAAGCGTAGTAAATCGCGTCTGATAGATTGTCTGCTATATCGCTGCAGTCTAGTGCTTGATTCAAATAATTACTGGCTGCCTGAACATCTAATTTTTGTCCCATATAATAGGCTGCTTTTCCAAGTAGAAGCTTAGAATTCTTTTTTATTTCTCTATCTTGAATAGTTTCTTCATAAAGTTTTCTTAATGCAGCCTTGTAGATTTCATAATCTTCAAAACAATCTGATACTTTAAGAATACCATTAATTAGTGAAATGATACCCAGCCGTTTTCTTTTGGAAGATCTATCCATAACACTATAAAATTCTTTCAAAAGACTACTCGTTAAAGCAAAATCTCTCTTATATGTAACGTTTTTCGCATCCAGTCGTAGTGTGGTTAGATGCTCAGGATTGCAACGTCTCGATTCAGATAGAATTTTTTCAATTTCCTCTGTTTTCCCTTATTGACCTCTTGCTTATTAGTGGGTTTTATCTGCGATTGCAACACATCTACCAAGTTCATCCATGCCGAATTTTCGAGCCCTGGATTCAATTGAAGACTCTTTTTCAAATACGAGACCTGATCATCAAGGCTAGTTGACTTACAATTCGGGTCGTGATCTAACAAATCAGAACTCGCGCCATATAGTTCATTGTACAACTTGTAATTATAAGGAAATTTATCTTTCAAATCAGTCAAGAAAGAAAGCCTCTCATAATTCGAGCTTATACATTTAGATTTCAATAAATAACTATCACAGTTATTTCTATCAACAGAAATAAGATCCTCACACCATCTTTTAGATTTTTCTTTCTCATCTAGGCAGTTTAGAATCCTCACAATTTTTCTAATATATGAAGGTTTCCTATATTCATCATCAATATCTAGAGATGAATAATAGGATTCACACTTTTCGTAAGCACTTTGAAAATCCTTCTTTTCAATTAAAGAGTCTACTTCAAGCAAATTTCTAACATCAGTAAAATTTAAGTGTGAATCGGCATCATTTTCCCTTGTTAAATCCTGAATAAAATGTGATATATCGCTACTATTTTCATTCTTTTTTATGAGATCGATATCTTCTCTAATAATTTTATTTTGCAAAAGATTATATCGATCATCTAATATATATCTAATCGAATCATTCAACTTGCTTTCCTTTTTATTACTTTTCAAGTCAAGCGGTTTATTCAAAATCTTTTTATGAACCTCCGCAAAAAACTGATCAAAGCCATCGATCAGAACTGGATAAACCTTATCCTTCCACAGCAAGTTCCTCAGAGTGTGATTTACCTCATCATCCTTTCTTAAACACCAATAGATTCCATTCTTAAGATAATTTTCTTGTTTTGTTAAGAATTCAAGAACATCCATTATGGACCTATCATTTCCCGAATACCCAACAACAATTAATCCATACTCCCTACAAAAGTCTATGAGCTTTGATTTTGTGTTTTGTTCAAGTGATTCAGTCTCCCTTAAAGTGCTTTTTATATCTTCAAATAAATAGTCGCCATGTAATTTTATAATCTTCGGTCTCTTAGACGTTATGGAGATAGACATCGTAGAAGAATCATGTGCGCAGTGCTGAGGCCTAATGTTTGTATACTGATAAAAGGCTTCGTTTATCAGATCATCAAAGTTAGTTGTGAATATCGTATTTATATAGTTCTCACTGGCGAGCGCAGTTAAATATGCATAGCCTATTGATGGAAGCCTTGAATCAACTTGCTCCTCAACAAACCGTCTACGTTGCGATGGCAAATCATATTTTTTCTCGAACAGTGATGAGTAAGGATTTAAAGGGTTATACCAACTTCCTTCATTTGACTCCAAGTATAGCTTTGCTGTGGTGTAATCACTGACGGGTTGACCGCTGAATCGCTCACAGAGCTCGATGGTCCATGACTTCACCAATTCAGTAGCAGGTTGAATATTCGAAGTTACAGAACAACCCGCACCAAGCAAGACACTGTAATTTGTAGTATCACCTGTTATATCTTTTATGTATCTAATTAAGTCAGACACTGTTCTCTTTTTATGAGCTAACTCCCCACTCTCACCCAATAATATTTCTGCTTTCATTATGTTTCTCCATGATTAATTGATACCACGAATTACTATTGTTGCCTTTTCAAAAATTTTCAAAATAACGGTAAAACATGCTCCAACCTTCAGCTATTTCAACAGAGGGACTTCAGTTATTTACTAATCTAACAATTAGGGTCAGAGCAAAATTATGTTTCCGCTTTGGGCACAAAGCAGAAGCTAATGTCAGTTCCAAAATTTCATATAGAAACCCTTAATGTGGCCAAGTGCAGATTAGTTTTTATTTTGAGGTCTGTGGTGTCGTCATCTGTTGTTGCGACGAATGCTTCTGAAGAAATTCCACAAGCGTAATAAATTTTATTGTTTTCAAGAGCATTGCTTGTGGCGCGGTTGATTTGTCGGTGCTCTAGTGTGTCTTCTTTAAAGTTATTTGCATTCCACAATTCACATTTCCACATTTCCAGTATTGTCATCTGCTGGTTTTGGAGATAGTCGTCAAATAATTTCAGTGCGGTCTGCATGTCTTCTGCAGGTACAACACCTATTCCTTGTATAAAAGTGGAGCCGTCTTGATTCATGGGTGAATTAATTGACAGAGATGCTTTGTGATACAACAGCCACACTGAATTAACAACCATTGCTTGTCTCCTTTGGGGTTTTTATTTTTTACATTCAGTCTTAGTATTTCAGCGTAACCACTTTATGGCAAGTAGATATCAATCAACCCGCTCTGTAATGCCTGCGATTTAATGCGCCAACATCCACACACATCCATCCCCTCAATTCATGCACTGCATCGCAATTATCAAGTGTGTGGCGCATGAATGATTGGTTTAATTGACAGGCTTATTTGCAGTCGGTACTTTCCGCCGCACTTATTTGGAATAAGTGGTTTCATTTTTACATCGATCAATAAATGTCAAAAACAGATACAAAAACACGACATCAAATCAACAATAATTGTTTCGAAAACAAGCAATAGATCATTCGGCAACCTTGTATGGGTCAATATCGATAATTACGAATTATCAATTACATCCTTTAAGGTAAAAATAATGAAGACAGTAAAATGTGGAAGGTTTGCCAAAAATCTATTGTGGGTATCAGTGGCGTCTTTGTGTGGCACATTCAACCTGCCAGTACATGCCCAGGATAACGAAAGTGCAGACGTTGAAGAGTTAATGGTGACAGGGTTTCGATCCAGTCTTTTTTCGGCGTTAGGTGAGAAGCGCGCTGAAACAGGTGCGGTGGATGTTATTAAAGCAGAGGATGTTGCGAAATTTCCTGATAATAATTTGGCGGAATCATTACAACGTGTTCCCGGTGTTGCTGTGGCGCGTGACGGTGGTGAAGGGCGCAGTATTTCTGTGCGGGGTTTGGGGCCGGATTATACGCGTGTGCGTTTGAATGGACTTGAAGCACAAACGGTATCCAATGGTTTTGAAGGTATAAATCGCACGCGCGGTTTTGATTTTAATGTGTTTGCTTCCGAACTTTTTAATAGTTTAACTGTGCGTAAAACGCCGTCAGCTGAAACCGAAGAAGGATCACTGGGCGCAACAGTGGATCTGCAAACAACAAAACCATTCGATAAAGCCGGTGCGCATGTGGCACTTTCTGCCAAAGCTGGATACAACGATTTAAGCGAAGAAATGGATCCCCGTTATGCCTTCCTGGCTTCCAATACATTTATGGATGATACATTTGGTGTGCTGTTTTCTCTTGCTTATTCTGAATCCAATAAAATTAGTCAAGCCAGCCATAATCTTAACTGGGATCGCATGAGCAGCAACGGTGGTTGGTGTGATCCATTGAATGCAGCGGGCGTTTGTTTTGGTGAAATGCCGGTTGGTATTACTTACGATCAATTGAAATCGTCTGATATTTACCATCCGCGAATTCCTCGCTTGGCACAATTCAATGTAATGAATGAACGCTTGGGAATTACAACCTCACTGCAATGGCGCCCAAACGAAGAGACAGAAGTTTCTTTGGATGTTCTTTATTCAAAACACGATGGTTTACGTCAGGAAAGTTTGTTGACGCCTATAGGTATTTTTCGCGGACAATCGCAACAAGGTAAACCGGAAACTATAGTGCGCGAAGCAGAAGTGCGCGGAAACGATTTGGTTTACGCCAAGTTGGATAATGTTGACCTGCGAGCAGAAACGTCAATTTTTGATTTCAACACTGTTTTCCAACAACTGGGGCTGACGGTAAAACATGATTTCACTGATAGCCTGCGTGGCGAATTTAAATTAGGCACTTCTGATTCTGATTTTGATGAGCCAAGAGAAACCACCATACAAGTGGATCGTTTAAATACCGATGGATTTATTTACGATTTCCGCGAGAGTATGACTCGTCCGCGAATTGTCTGGGGCTTCGATACCAACGATCCGAATAATTATTATTTTGGACCTGCACAACCCGGTTTTGTCAGTGGATCTACTGGCCCGGAAATTCGTTTGCGTCCACAGGGTGTAGAAAATACCTTTGAGCAAGCGTCATTTGATTTGGAATTTGATGCAACTGATGTATGGACTTTGAAATCGGGCGTGAACTTGCGCGAATATTCTTTCGATTCCGATCAACTGCGAATGGCGAATGAGCGTAATGTTCCTTCGTTGCCAACCGGTGTGACAGTTGCGGATTTGGTAGTTCCTTTCTCCGGCTTTGACGGTTTCGGTGTACCGGCAGACACAGCGACTTCCTGGGTTGTGCCGAGTGAAGCAGCGTTTATTGATATTTTTGATATTTACAGTAATACCGGCGTGTTTGAATTGCGTCGCGATCTTGCTTCGGCGCGCAGTAATATTTATTCAGTCGATGAAAAAAATACTGCCGCTTATGTACAGGGTGATTTCAAATCAGAATTACTGGGTGTGCCTGTACGTGGCGATATAGGTGTGCGTTTTGTTCGAACAGAACAGAATGCGGTAGGTTATGCCGAAGCGGGCGTGAACACGCAACAACTTTCTGTATCGCGCGATTACGATGATTGGTTGCCTTCAATGAATTTGGTTGCGGATCTCACCGATGATGTTTTATTGCGTGTGTCTGCATCCAAAGTGATGACGCGTCCGCCTTTGTCCCAATTAACACCGGGCGGTTCGGTGAATGTGTTTGGTGGTACTCGTCTGGTTACTCAGGGCAACCCGAATCTTGATCCTATTGAGGCAGATGCTTTTGATGCGAGCGCCGAATGGTATTTTGCAGAAGGATCAGTAGTGTCTGCTGGTTTCTTTTATAAAGATGTCAAAACTTATATTGCAACCTTACGCACGACTCAAGCATTTAATACACTCGGTATTCCCAATGAAGTATTAAACGGAACCGGCGTGTTGC
>CAZICR010000194.1:0-6135 GCA_964537795.1 uncultured Cellvibrionaceae bacterium
AAAAATTGCGCAAAATGCAAAAGAAAAGCAAGCGCATGAAAAAAATTTCGGATGCCATTCACAGCCGCGCAAAAAAAGCCATGGACAAATTAGGCGTGCCCCCCAATATTCGTAACAAAGTGCATAAAGGTATATGTACAGTAACGGGTCACCCGGTGGATGTAGCAACCGGAAAAATGTTTACCGATCACATCGATTTTTCGTTGCCCGGCCCACTACCATTGGTGTGGGAAAGAACCTGGTACAGCACCTCGGTTTACGATGGGCCGCTCGGTCACGGCTGGCATCACAGTTATGATGTAAAACTTTGTGAAATGGACAACGCCGTTGCCGTACGAATGGCCGATGGCAGAGGCGTTGCATTTCCTGCACTGGATATTAACGAAACCAGTTTTAATCGTCAGGAACGCATGACACTTTTTCGCGATGAAGAAGGTTACGCACTGGATACCAGCGATAAAAAACGTTATCGCTTTATGCCTTTCAATGGCGACAAAGAAAATCAACTACTCACAAGTCTTTCACAAACGACCAGCGGTGCAGCGATTCGTTTTTTTTACAACGAGAAAGCACAGCTGCATCACATCATCGACAGTGGCAACCGACCCATTCATATCACCTACACAGAAGAAGGCCGAATCCACCAGATTTATTTGCCGGAACCCGAATCCAACGTTACACGCGATCACACCAAACCCACATTTTTTTGCGCCGTTGAGCATCACTACCGAAATGGCATGCTCGTTCGCGTAGACGATGCATTGCAACAAGCATTGCAGTACCACTATGACAATAAATTATTAATCAAGGAAACCTTTCGCAGCGGCCTCAGTTTTTATTTCGAGTACGACGGCCGCGACCACAATGCCCGCTGTTTAAGAACCTGGGGTGATGAGGGAATTTATTATCGCGATATTCGTTACGACACAGAAAATAATATTACCTGGGTAAAAAATTCGCTGGGACATGTCACCACTTATTATCACAACGGTGTGTTGCCGCATAAGGTGGTTGATCCGCTTGGTTATGCAAGTCATACGGAATATAACGAGTATTCGGAAATTGTTTGTGAGACGAATGAGTTGGGGTTTAAAACAAGGTATGAGTTTGATGAGCACGGGGATGTAACGAAAGTAACTGGACCAGATGGTACAGCCGTCCAATTCATATTCGACGAACATAGAAACATGGTTAAACTCATTAACCAAATGGATCATAGTTGGCACTATGCGTACGATAGCTCAAACCGCTTGGTTACTTACACAAACCCACTCGGACACAAAATCCATTATCACTACCATAATAACCTGCTTGCCTCCATTACTGATCCTATCGGCAATCAATTTCATTTCAGCTACGATCAAAATTTGAATTTGCGTTATATTGCTGAAAATAAAACCACTCAACTTTTATTGGAACACGATTCTCTTGGTAACTTGCTATCATCCCAAGATAATCGCAATAATCTTCGACGATTTCATTACGACAAACTAAATCGTGTAAGAAAAATTGAAGAACCTGATGGCAATTCACGTTTTTATAGGTATGACGGTAGAAACAATATTGTTCATGCAAAAGACGATCAATACGATATTGTTTTTGAATATAAGGGCATGGATCGTCTTATATCTCGCACCCAAGAAAATACAACAATTAAATTTGAATATGATAAAGAAGAACAACTCACCATTATTAGAAATGAGCAAAATCGTTCCTACCAATTTGAGTACAATAGTAAGGGGGAAGTAATAAATGAATATGGTTTTGACGGTCTTATTAGACAATATCTTCTTGATCCCGCAGGGCGAACTATTCGTATTAATCGTTCAGGCCAACGTTATTCAATCTACAGCTATAATATAAATAATCGTGTTGATAAAATTTCTCACAGTGATGGTTCATTTAAAGCGTTTGTATACCGCGCAGATGGCGAACCCATAAAAGCTTCTAACAATTCAATTACCCTTAAATGGGAACTGGACGAGCTTGGACGCTTAGTTAAAGAACATCAAGGCGATTTTTGGATTGCATATGAATATGATGCATTGGGATATCGCACTCGCGTGCAGTCGTCTTTAGGTCTTGATCAGCGGATTGAACGAAACCACCGTGGTGATGCAATGAAAGTTTCGACAGAAATGTTCGAAGCCATCTTTAAACGCGACAATCAAGGTTTGGAAATTCAACGCAGTTTACCGGGAGGCATTCAAAGTCAGTGGCTTCGTGACAAACTTGGTCGCCCCATACGCCACGAAATTTCCCAAACCGGAAAAACTCACAGCAGTAAAAGCTATTTGTGGGGGTTAAACAATCGATTACTTAAATTAATAGACGGTTTAAATAAAGAAACAGTTTATCAACATGATCCTTTAGGTAATTTGCTTTCTGCTCGTTATAGTGATGGTCTTTTTGATTTACGCATGCCTGACTCTGTTGGGAATTTATTTAAAACCCATGCACAAAAGGATCGTGAATACGGATCAGCAGGCCAATTACTTTCTGTGCATAGTCCTAAAGGAACCTCGCAATATACCTATGACGCGGAAGGTAATTTAATCAGCAAACTTGAGCCTGGCAATAGACTCTGGCGTTATGATTGGAATGGCAGCGGCATGTTAGCCAAAGTCACTCGACCTGATGGAAATATTGTAACCTTTGAATACGACCCTATCGGCCGCCGTATTTGCAAAATATTCGATAACAAAATCACTCGCTGGATATGGGATGGTCATAATCCACTGCATGAGTGGGTAGAGAAAGCTGTAAATATAAATCAACAAAAATTAGCTCAGCGACAAACTATAGCTGAAAGTATTCGTGCGAAATCACATGAGCAATTATTGCAGCCTCTTGAATCGCAAGGCCCTCCTTTATTTTCTGAGGGCAGCATTAAATCGCCTATCACCTGGTTATTTGAACCGGAAAGTTTTTCGCCAATGGCAAAACTTGTTGGCGATGAGCGGTATTCAATAATTTCTGATCGGCTGGGCATACCAAAGATTATTTTTGACGATCAAGGAAAAGAAGTTTGGTTAGGTGAAGTGGATGTATGGGGTAATTTGCGGCAATTACGCGGTGAAAAAGATTTTTGCCCGTTTCGTTTTCCTGGTCAATATGAAGACCATGAAACGGGGTTATATTACAATCGCTACCGTTATTATGACCCATTAACTGGACAATATATTAGCCACGATCCTATTAGGACTGCTGGTGGTATAACCCTCTATAGCTATGTTAATGATCCAATAACTTGGGCAGATCCTTTTGGGTTGGCTCCTACCTATTATCCACTTGATTCACTATCAAGACCGACGGGTGCATTTTCAGAAATAACACCTCAAGACCTAAGACCAACAGGAACATCGCCACCAACCCTTGATCCTATTGGATGGAATGGCGGAGGTCATCCTTTCCATGAGCAGCGTAGTCATTTAATTGCGGACACTTTAGGTGGAAGCGGTTCAGATGCACGAAATTTAATGACATTAACTGATGGATCAAATCACCCAGGCATGAGTAGTGTTGAAGGAAAAATAAGACGTCATGTTCGCAAAGGAAATACTGTATTACTGGAAGTAATACCTGAATATGATGGTAATTCTTTGGTACCTAAATCGGTAAAAATGTATGCTGTAGATCAAAACGGAAAAGTCATAGCCGATGTCTCGGTTCCCAATGGGCGGCGACAAAATCTAAGAGCGGGTTGTTGTTAATAAATTGTTATGCGAGGTATTACGAATGGCATTTAAAAAAGTCTGGATTCCAGTATGGGAAGACACTCCTGACTCCTTCACACGCGTGAGTGGACTACCTGTGGGATTACCCGACAATGAGTGGCCAATATGTCAACTATGCAGTACCCCTCTCTCTTTTATTGCCCAAATTGAACAAAGCGAGATATTGGAAAAAGATAATAGTGTGTTATTTATTTTTGTGTGTCGCAATTTTGATTCAACAAAATCCTGCGAAGAGTTCGTGGGAACGTTAAGAAATTGTCGAGGAACACATAGAATTATAAAACGCGAACCTATTGCGCGGAAATTCACTACAGCCCCAAACAACCTACCTCCTGCTGAAGATGGTTTAGGTCTGGTTAGTTGGAGGATAGATAAAGAGGAATGCGCTGATGGAATAGAAGATTATCTTGTTAAAGGATTTAACGAGTCAACAAGATCAAGTTGGCCAAAGGGAACAGACTGGTCCCAATATGTCGATATGTCCATGCATTTTTTTAGGCAATCGAAAATAGGTGGTTTTCCCGTTTGGATACAGGAACCTTGGTTTAATGAGAATATGAATGAAGAATGGGAATATATAGCCCAGTTTACGGACATCAATTCTATAGGGGGTGAAGCCCTATGGTCCACATTGGAATCAGGAATACTCTTTCTGCTGAAAAATAATAAAGAAGAATATGAACTTTATTACCAAGGTCGTTGATGCAAAGCATCAAAAAATCAATCAATACTTGTCAAAAAAAAATTCCATACAGAAACGTCTTTTCAGTAGCTATCTTAAAACTTAAAACTTTCCGCTACGAGTATTTTCTTAAAGTCGTTTACCCATTCGGGAGACACCAGAATTGTTGATATTTTTATTAAGAACGGTAAATTGGACAAGGTTTTGACATCAGTATGGTAAACAACACCAAAATAATGCCCGTCAAAAAAGTATTGGCTGAAGAAGAAAAATTTTTAAATGAGCTTATTAAAAATCAGGAACTTAGTGATTTTTATAACCATGCAAAATCAGAAGTTGATATTTTTATTAAGAGTGGCAAAAAAGTATTTCAGCGAAAGACAATTATTTTTGGAGAAGAGGAACTGGTTGACGTTTCGGTTGTGCAATCATTAGCCAGCTTAACCCTGGTTGAATTGAGTCAATCTATTCTCGCTTTTAATTCAAACCCCTCTTCGGATACTTTTGCGAAATTAACGAATGCATATCTTTTGGACTTGCTAACTTTCATCGCTGCGTCCGAAAATTTTGAAGCATCACCAGTATCATTTATAGAGTCAGACATTGGTCTGCTCTATATTTTTACAATCACTTTTTTTCCAGAGCTCTTAGATAAAGCAGAAGCCATTTTTCTAAAGGGATTGGATCACAAGCAACTAAGCCGGGACAATAGCAGTAGACCAATAAAGGGTTCTTATGGAAGGGATTGCATTCTGTATTTGGCATATTGGTTGGCAAAAGAATACAAAAGAGAAGAAAGCGTAATCAATCAATTTTTAAGCTATTGTGCTCCCACTATTGAACCTTGTTATATCAACGCTGTAAAAAACACTGATTCCGACAATGACGCTGATGTGCAAGAGGTTGTTAACGAGCTTGCGGAATACCATATAAAAAATAGTAGCACAGCTGATTTAACTTATTCATTTCATAGAAATCGCTGGATCTATTTTCCCGTTGAAATTTTATGTTTGCTAAAGATCAGGGAGAACAAGAATCTGAAGACTGACTTTTTATCTCATCCTTTAATTAATAAATTTATTCCTTTCGTCAGAGCCAAGTACAGCGAACCAAATTGCCATCATACCTTTTACCAAATTATTGCCAAACGGTTTACCGAATTATGATTGAGTAGATATCTTGATGAGAAATTATCTATCTATTACCCCAACGGCAACGCCGTCTTATCCACCGCTGATTTCAATACAAACGATGAATGCACGCCGCTAACGCCTTCGATGCGAGTGAGTTTTTGTAGTAAAAATTGTTGATAGGCATCCATGTCTTTGACTATGACTTTCAACAAGTAATCGGCTGATTGTCCGGTGATCAAATGGCATTCCAATACTTCGGGATAACTGCCAATGGTCAATACAGAAAGACCGTCAGGGTCTTTCTGTTTGAAAGCAGTTTATCAATCAACCCAACCAGGAAGCATATTCTTTTTCCAATTGTTTCGGATCGGCTTTGAAGGTTTGATACCAGTGAGCTGACATTGCATCGGGGAACACATCTTCTTCGCCATTTTCAATTGCTGTTAAGACTACATCGGCGACTTCAGCAGGTGTTGCTTTGGGCATGTCATATCCTTCAGACAAGCGCGTTTCAATTGGGCCAGGGTAAACGCCTTGCACCAGCAAATGGGTTTTCGACAATTCTGCACGTAAACATTGAGTG
>CAZICR010000195.1:0-6089 GCA_964537795.1 uncultured Cellvibrionaceae bacterium
CTGGCAACGACTGCATGGATGCAGAAGGTAGAGCAACGCAGGAGCAGTTGCCGAGGGGAGGGTTAGGGTGGGGTCTTTTGCAGATATCGACCAACTTCCATCATCGCCCTTCCATTGTGATAAGGGCATTTCCAAAATCCAACTTTATAATCAGGCTGCAAGGATTTATCGTCGAGGTTTGACAACCAGAACCATTCGCCATTTTCCGAATCAATTTGATGTTGTTTGATAAAACGCCATACATTTTCTGCAGCGAAAAAATATTTTTCATCTTTGGTGACAGAATAGATATACAAATAGCCGACCAACGCCTCAGCTTGCACCCACCAGACACTGACATCACTGACAGATCCAGTTGCAAAATCATAGGCATCCATTAAATGCCCATCTTTCGCAATAGCTTCTTTTAAATTGGTTTGCGCAATTGCCAGTAAATCCGGAAACAAATAATCGTAATACTGTTCATCGCCAAGTGTTTCCAACGCCTTACCTATTAACCAAACAGCTTCTATGTCATGGCCATAAGTAAACCCCGGCGAGAAATCTTTCCATTGCATATCCATAAACATCCGCAAGTGGCGGCTTTTACGATCAATCATAAAACGATCAAACATTTCGATGTTATAACGTAATGCGGCACCAATAAAATTGTTGCTGACCAGCTCATACAAACTGGTATAGGCTTCCATAATATGCAAATGAGTGTTTTGTGATTTGGGATAATTCAAATCCTTATCACTCAATCGCACATCATCTATCAGATTCCACTCACGTGTAAATGCTTCCAGATAACCTTCATTGACATGATCAATCGCATACTGCTCAATCAATTCGAATAGATGCAGTGCTTGTTTTAATGCATCGGAATTATTCGTGAGCTTGTAATAAGAGCAGAGTGCATAAATAACAAAAGCCTGTGCATAAATTTGTTTTTTGGTGTTAAGCGGTTTTCCTGTTGCATCCAGCTCCCAATAAACGCCGCCATATTCTTTGTCGACGAAATGATTCATCACATATAAATAGGCACGATCAGCCGCAATTTTATAATCAGGCTGATCGACTTTTTCAGCAACCTCACTAAAGAACCACAAAATACGAGCATTCAGGATAACGCCTTTGTTAGCCTGTTTTGCCGGTGAATTATCGGCTAAAACTTCTCCATAAAACCCACCTTGCTCTTGATCCTGAGTGTAGTTTACCCACCAATCAGCAATGGCAATTAATTCTTCCTGGCATTCAGCTTGTAACTGCGTTGCTTGAATAGAAAGACTGGATGCATTCATCAGTTACACCAGATTTTTCATAACTTGCAAATTGGCAGAGATTAATTGATTGCGCGTTTGCACTGATGCCGCAGAACGCAAACCATCTTCCGGTGTGTTTTTGCAGTAATCAATTAATTTTTCAACACTGGAAGTTGCAACATGCATACGCGTGTCTGATGAAGCATAATAAATAAAGACTTCATTTTTTTCGTTCACTATCCAGCCGTTGGCAAAAGTCACGTTGGAAACATCACCGACACGCTCTTCACCATGGGGGGCAATAAAATGTCCAGCAGGACGATGACTAATCACCCAGGGGCGATCAAGTTCAGTCATAAACATATACAAGGTGTAACGCAAACCGGCAGCGGTGTTGCGCACACCATGGGCGAGATGCAACCAACCTTCTGCAGTTTTAATTGGTGCCGGACCTTGTCCATTTTTCACTTCTTTAATGGTGTGATAAATTTTCGGATCAACAATCACTTCGGATTTAACTTCGGCATTCACCATAGAATCGGTCAAACCCCAACCAATTCCACCACCCGCACCAACAGAAATAAATCCATCTTGCGGACGTGTGTAGAGAGCATATTTACCCTCGACAAATTCCGGATGCAAAACCACATTGCGTTGTTGACCTGAATAGGTAATTAAATCCGGTAAACGCTCCCAGGTTTTTAAATCTTTGGTACGCGCTATACCACATTGGGCTTCAGCCGCTGAGGTATCGTTTGGACGCGTTTCGTCTTTGCGTTCAGTACAAAATAATCCGTAAATCCATCCATCTTGATGCGCAGTCAACCGCATATCGTAGACGTTAGTATCGGGGCGTTCAGTTTCCGGCATAGTGACCGGATAATCCCAAAAACGGAAATTATCAATTCCATTTGGACTTTCTGCTATAGCGAAAAAAGATTTGCGATCCACACCTTCAACGCGTACCGCCAGAATATATTTTCCATTCCAATAGAGTGCGCCGGAATTAAAGGCCGCATTAACGCCTTGGCGTTCCATTAAAAATGGATTGGTTTTTTCATTTAAATCATAACGCCAGAAAATCGGAGCGTGATCAGCGGTGAGAATCGGATTCTCGTAGCAATCGTAAATGCCATTGCCGGATGATTTTTTTTGATTTTTTTGGCTAATCAATGCTTCATGTTGTTGAAACAGTTGTTTAACTTTTTGTTTGAATTCACTCATAGGTTTCTCTGTTAACTCCGATATTTTTCTGAACTACCAGACCCCACCCTAGCCCCCCCCCTGGCAAGGGGGAGGTTAGGAGGGGGTCAGATTTTTAATTTACACATCAACTACGCAAACTCTCAGGTGTTCCCTCAGCATAATCTTCCAATTTTTTGTACCAATTAAACCAAAGGAAAATACTGGTGGTGATCACCACACTCATAGCAATCGCAAATTCTTGCCAGTATTGAATCACCATAAAAATCGGCGCAGCAGTTAAAGAAGTTTGCCAAATTACACCTACCACCACATTGATTGCATCGCGTGAAAAATGTGGATTCGCTTTTATATCCGGATAATCTTTTTGTACCTCGGTCAATACCGGAGCCCAAAAACCCCAAGGACGCACTTTGATGTAAAAATTCTTTAAGACTTGCATATCATCGGGCTTGGTCAAAAGCGATCCCGCCACAGAAGCCACAACGCAGGCGATAAACATAAATGGAAATGCATGCAAAGGTGATATGTCAGTAAAAATTAATGGGAAAGCAATTACGAATCCGGTCACCATTCCCCAGAAGTAACCAAAGCCATTAAATCGCCACCAATACCACTTCAATAGATTCGCTGCGGTGTAACCGCCATAAAGTGCGCTGACAATCCAACCAATAATTTGATTAAGGCTTGGAATAAAAAAGCCGATTGCCACCCCCAGCACCACGAAAATTATCGATACCAAATAACTCATTTTCACGTAAGTTTTGGCTTCGGCATTCGGATTAATGTAGCGTTTGTAAATATCGTTAATCACGTAAGCGGGGGCAGCATTCACTGTCGCGGCGAAAGTGGACATAAATGCTGCTAATAATCCTGCGATTAACAAACCTAATAAACCACTGGGAATAATGTCACCTGCCAACACCATAGGTAATATTTGCTCGAAATCAATTTTGTCGCCCATAGCGTTGAGATCGTCGGTGAAAAAATGCAAGGCCAAAACAGCAAGACCGGTAATCAACATGTAACGCGGGAAGAGCAGCACCAAAGATACAAAGCCACTCATTTTTGCCGCTTCTTTGGGAGATTTTGCAGAAAGCACGCGCTGCATATCGTAAGTGGGTTGTGGCCCCGCCATGCTTTGTAAAATACCTTTGAACAGCAGCAACATGAAAAATATCGCAAACGGTGAATAACCATCGCTGGTAATTTTGTTATTGGCTTCGGCTAATTTTTCTGACCAATCCAGATGAAATTCACCACCCAACCACAATTGCGACCAACCTTCCGGCACCAGATTTTTTAACATATCCGGCGAGACGGTCTGCATAGCAATTATACCAACGGCGATGCAAGCAATAGTCATAATGATAAATTGCATCACTTCAGTGAAAACCACACTGAACATACCGCCTTTGACCACATAAACAGTGGTCACCAAGGTGATTAACAATCCATAAAAAACATCATTGAGATGCGGATCCGCTGACAACTGCCAAGGCATAAATACTGCTGCGAATTTACCTATACCGATAAATCCGTAGGCAATAAAACCAATCACGTTGACCAAGGCAAACAGCACCACAATAAAATGAGAAAGGCGCGCACCTGTGCCTTCACCGAAACGAAAATTAATCCACTCAGCACCCGTCATCACACCGGAACGGCGAAGCCAGGCGGATAAAAAAATCATCAGAAAAATTTGATTGAACACTGGCCACAACCAGGGCACATACACACTGGTGACACCATAGACAAAAAGCAAATACACCATCCACATGGTGCCAGAAATATCAACCATGCCTGAGTCATTGGATAGACCCAATTGCCACCAAGACAATTTATTACCACCGAGAAAATAACTTTTGATGTCCTTGGATGCGCGATTGGCGATCCAAAAACCTATCACCAGCGTGAGCAGGACGTAGGCCAATATGATGAGTAAATCCAACAAAGGAAGGTTCATGAAAAACAACCTGATTATTATGTATATATCTCAGCAACCCGCGAGTTGCTCCCGACCTTTTCCCTGATTTAGGTTAACCTAACCCCTAAAAACACTTAAAGTCTATTCGAATTTAAGTAAGCTTAATAATGTAACCGTTTACACATTTTTTTTCTAGTGTTTTTACGGGTTCACTGTAGTAAATTTTCCTCGCCGTTTAATTCCTTCCCCCCAACATAAATACAAATGGGAAACCTATGTCGAATATCCGAGATGTTGCCCGTCTGGCTGATGTATCTGTAGCCACTGTTTCACGGGCGTTAAGTAACCCCGAAAAGGTATCCCCCGCAAGCTTGGAGAAAGTCCACGCCGCCATTGCCGAGCTGAGTTACAAACCTAATATGCTGGCGCGCAACTTCCGATCCGCCAAGGCTTATGCGGTGTTGGTGATGGTGCCTGACATAGCCAACCCCTTTTATTCTCTATTTATTCGAGCCCTTGAAGACCGCGCTCAGCAGAAAGGTTATGCCGTTCTATTGGGCGATACGCGTGGAACTCTGGAGCGTGAACTGGAATACATCCGCCGGGTAGAAACCCGTCTTGCAGATGGCATTATTCAGTTGCGCCCCAGCTCGGAAAAAAGCCAGAACAATATTCCCCCTGATGTACCTTGCGTCAACGCTTGTGGATGTGAATTCACCAGTGGCCCAGCCATTCGTATCGACAATCGCAAAGCGGCAAAAATGATGGTCGATTACTTAATTTCACTGGGGCATAGGCGCATAGGTGTAATCTCGGGCCTGAGAGATAACCCTCACGCTGTTGATCGATTGGCTGGATACAAAGACAGCATCGAAGAAGCGGGAATTCCCTTTGATCGCGACCTGATTGCCGAAGGCGACTTCACCATGTGGTCTGGCCTTAATGCCGCATTTCAGTTCTGCAATATGCAAAACAAGCCAACTGCAATTTTTTGCATGAACGATGAAATGGCCATAGGCGCTATGCAAACACTCAAATCCAATGGCTTTAAGATCCCGGAAGATATTTCCGTGACCGGTTTCGATGATATTTCCTACGCAAAATATTCCGACCCCAGCCTCACCACCATTTCCCAACCCGCCGAAGAAATGGGCAAATTGGCAATGGATATGTTACTGAAAATGATTGAAGGCGAACCCCTCAGCCAACGCGAATGCGTATTACCAACTGAATTTATTATTCGTAAAAGTACGGCGCCGGTGAAAAAATGAGGCTCCTGTTGTCAATCAGTACACAGGATTGACCCTGGCGATAAAATGCCGCTGGCTCTGCATGGTTGCGCCCGAGCTTTCATCTTTTACTTCGCGCTTTACGGCGATCAACCGCGTGCCCTGCCGCTGATACTCAGTGTGAATTTCATTCTTGAAGGTAAAGCCAATCACAATAAATACACGCCCCGAACCATTTTCCGTTAATTGGCTAGCGAGTGGAACGCCTTTATCATCGATCCATACTTGCAAACGGTTTTTGTATTTTTTAACGTATTTGCGAAAGCTCTTCTCAATTTTTTCTTTGGGCATGCTAAAGGTAAGCAATCTGGCGGGATGACCATTAAACACATCCATTTTTTCGCTCACAAAATTGTAACGCCCCAGCACCAACTCCAGTTGTGCTGCGGGATACAAAAGTTCGCGCCACTCCCAATATTCAAATTG
>CAZICR010000196.1:0-6068 GCA_964537795.1 uncultured Cellvibrionaceae bacterium
CAGCCACCATTGCACAATCAGAATTCTGCTCATCAAAAGGGGCTTACGGAATTCTATTTGGTGAAAAGCCTCCGCTATTTGGCAGTAAAAAGGCCAGCGAAACTGAAGCAGTGAGGCGATACCAGATATCCCCCAAACGACCTGATTTGCGAATTGATGAATACCAAGTAACTGTGAATCGCAAGAATAGAAAAATATATAAAATTATTGCGTTACGCTATTTGAAGCCAGTGTCTACTCTAGCAACGGGTGACCTGCCTGTAGAAAAACGAGAAGAAAATATTGCGCAAGGACGGGAATATATCCACAGTATCATTAATCAGTTTTCGGAGGATAAGCGCAATCTAATAACAGAAGAAGACAATACCTGGACGCTTCCGCTCGATAAAAACCTAAAACTCATTATGTCTATTGATAACTACTGGACGATTTCATTTACTTGCCTCAATATCGATTTGGAAAATGAAATGGTAATGGAGGCATGGAAATAATTACCGTAATACACCAGGCAAATTGTATCAATGCATTGCTTGTGAATTACCTTTGGATGCAGAAGAGCGCAAAGCGCGAATAATTAGGGCTAGAGCAAAATTTAACTTGAACCCTGCACATCCAGGGCGGGTCATGACCCGCGAGTGCGAAGTGAAATACATCAAAGCGTGATTAAAATTAGCCTATGACTTGAAGAATTCAATATCAAACACAGATTGATTTTGATATAAAGCACCAGCATCAATCACATTCAACACGAGGATTTTGTATGAGTTTACTGAATATGGCAGCTGAAATACTCAGCTCAAAATTGTCACAATCCGGCAACAATGCGTCTATCAATTCGCTTGTATCAGCACTTAAAGCACTTCTACCAACAGGAGGAGACGGCGAGCTTGATCTGAATGATTTGGTTGGCTTGTTGAATAAAGGTGGATTAACTTCTTTGGTTTCAACCTGGTTGGGTGATGGCAAAAACTCTCCTATATCTGTTTCACAAATCGTATCGCTACTGGGGCAAGACAAAATTGCCAGTTTTGCAAAAGCTATAGGTGCAAACACAGACACTGCCAGCAAAGGGCTTTCTGAAATGCTGCCGGAGTTAATCGACAAAAATAGTAGCGGCGGTAATTTATTATCCAGTGTATTAAAAAGCGGGGCAGCAGAAAGCCTTGCCAAAAATGTACTGGGCAATTTGTTTAAATAACATTTAATCAAGAGGAAAAATTATGAGTGATTATTTAGCTGACGTAAAAAAATACCATGCAACCGCTGATGAATCGGTAGTCACCAAGATCGTTAAGCACTTGGGTATAGCCCTTCAAAGCCGCGATGCATCCTTAGTCTCCAGCTCCGATAAAACAGAATTGGATCGCGTAGTGGAAAAATGGTGCGGCAAAAAGCTGGGTGTTACCGGCGATGCAGCAGTTAATGCTGTTAACAAGGTTTGCGACATCATGAAAGCGGAAAAAAACAAATCACGAGTTACCTTTTATTATTTGGTTGCAAAAGAATTAGGCAAGCTGAACGATTTATAAAATTTTTAAGCCCCGCCACGCGGGGTTTTTTTAACCCAATTCATCACTCGCCGGATTACCCATGAAATATTATTTGCTCGGCATCTGTTTGTTGTTATCAAGTTGCACCGGAATGCCTGACAAGATCAAACCGGTTCAACCTTTTGAGCTACAACGTTACCTGGGTACCTGGTATGAAATTGCCCGGCTTGATCACAGCTTTGAACGTGGGTTGAGTCATGTCACCGCCAATTACTCAATGCGTGAGGATGGTGGAGTGAAAGTGATTAACCGTGGTTATTCGGAAGAAAATAAAAAATGGGAAAGCGCTGAAGGCAAAGCTTATTTTGTGGATAAAACGGATATCGCTCATTTGAAAGTTTCTTTCTTCGGCCCCTTCTATGGCTCTTATGTGGTATTCGAACTGGAAAAAGAAAATTATCACTACGCGTTAATCAGCGGCCCAGACAAAGATTATTTTTGGATTCTGGCACGCCAACCACAAATCGACCCCGCACTTTTGCAAAGTCTAATCGAAAAAGCAAAATCACTGGGCTTCGCTACCGATAAATTAATCATGGTGAATCATTCTGATACGCCACAATAACTTAAAGCCCAGGATGTAAAAATGCTCAACCCTGAAATCTACAACAACTGATTTTTAATTCTGCGCTACAACAAATATTCAATCTCTCGATAAGCCTGGATAATGTAATTGGCCCAGACTTTAACACCTTCGGCGGTGCGAATTCCGTCTTGGCGTATTTCGATCATTGCGCTCGGTAAACCTCGTCCTACGCCATGTACAGGAACGGCGTAATCAAAATCAGTATCGATTGCATAGGGTTCATTATCGCCGACAACAATAGCGTCAATTTTTTTTAGAGCAGAGATTAAAGGACTTGCCAATCGATCATCGCGCCAAAAAGAAATGCCAATATTCCAGGGCCGCAGCTCGCCATTTAAATTGGGTGTGAAACTGTGAATGCTTAAAAAAACTGTTGGGCGATTCTGACGGCTTGTCAGCAATTGATGAATGGCATTGTGATAAGGAATAAATAAATGATTAACACGCAATGCGCGATCTTCCGCAGACAAATTCTGATTGCGTGGCACATGCACACCCGCACTTTGTTCTGGAATTGATTGCGGGCTGTGTAATGGGCGATTGCAATCTATTACCAGGCGCGAGTAGCCAGTTAATATTAAAGGTGCATCAAGGCATTTTGATAGTTGTCGCGCCACTTCTGCAGCACCCGGATCCCAACCTATGTGATCGTCCAACTGCTCGGATGTTAAACCAAGATCATCCAAAACACGCGGCACGCGTTTTGATGCGTGATCGCATATCAATACAAGATTACTTTTTCCCTCAGCATTAACCATTTCGAATGCAGCGGGTTCATCTGCCGCAAGCAAAACACCTGGAATTTTTTTTAAATCATTTGCCATAAATTAATAGCCAAACCAAAATTGATTGCGAATTAATTTTTAACTTCATCGGTCCACACTTTAAATCCGCTTAAGGTATTCGGACCAAACACATTGGTAAGCGGCACATCAGTCGCATCCCTACCCTGCGCAATTAAAATATATCCAATGCGTGGAATATTATTGCGCGCATCAAAAGTATGCCAACGCCCACCAAGATAAACTTCAAACCACGCTGAAAAATCCATCGGGTTAGGTGAAAGAGGCACACCAATATCACCCAGATAGCCCGTACAGTAACGCGCCGGAATATTCATGCAACGGCAAAATGTAATTGCCAAATGCGTATAGTCGCGACACACACCGGTGCGCTCATTAAATGCTTCAAATGCAGTTTTGGTGACTCGCGCATGCTGGTAACCAAAACTAATATGATTGTGTACAAAATCGCAAATTGCCTGCACACGTGAATGCCCTAAAGGCGTATTACCAAATAAGGCCCAGGCAGTTTCAGTCAGACAATCAGTTTCACAGTAACGACTTCCCAATAAATAGACCAAAGTGTCCGCCGGTAAATCTTCTACTGCGTGCTGCCACGCGCCAAAACAACCTGGATTAGTTAATCCAGTATCATTCACCAAAGCATCAGTGAAAATCCGGAGGCGACCTTGTGGCGCAACTATGCGACTACACCAATTACCAAAACCATCTCGGTAAGCGGTAATAGGAACTGATGGCTGAGTGATAATGTGATCAGGAATAAGAATATCGGAGGCGCGCGAATAATGGAGATTTAATGTCAGCAGCATTGGGGTGGGTTGTGGACAATCATAAAGCAACTCATAACCAACTTTGATTTGCATGCTCTTTCCTTCTTTTAGTAGTAATGAATGATCCTAACATGCTTCTGTGAATAGCTGACTATTTGATTGTGTGCCGCAAGAAATAATTGAAGAATTTAAATTAAAGCATCATAAAGGCGCATTTAGTCTGCGTAATTTTTTAATATGTATTATTTCCGTACATTTATGCTCAGCGAATTTATTTAAGCAAAAAAAAGCCCCGCAATGCGAGGCTTTCGTATGGATGCTTAAATCTATTGCAATTTATTTCGCAATGCTTCCACCACAATCTGCTGTAATGGAATTTCCTGAACCACCACGAATTCGGCAGTTTGGATTGCCTCTGACTTTACCGCTTACGACTTTAGTGTTGGTAGCGTCTTGAATATAAATACCGTCACTCGTAGAGCTAGCAATATCAACTGTATTTACAGTAGTACCGTTACTACCACTCACACTGAAAAAACCACGTCCGGAATTTCGCGAATAGACTTTATTCACTTTTACGTTGGGGCCATTACCATTAGCAACCCGGAAGGTCGCGTAACCGCCTCCCTGATTGTTGTAATTTCCAGTTACAGTGCCAACAGTTCCATTTTTACTTTTGTTGAGCAACAAACCACAACCGGTTGTTCTGTCTGCTCTTACACTGCCAATAGTAAAACCATTCGCATTCCAGATTTCAACTGCTTGGCCACCAACATCATAGGCAAAAATTTTATCCATTTTCAGGCCGCTGGCATCGCCATCTATATCAAAACGAATACCGCCCACGCTGTTTTGCATGTTTTTCATGGTGAAATTGGTAATAGTGGCATTGGTACAATTTCTTGCTAAATAGGCATAGCGCGGGCTATTGGTGACTGTGACATTTTTTACCGTCACGTTGGTTTTACCCCAACATCGGAAAAGACCATTGTCTTTTATGTTACTGCCGTCCAGCGTTCTGCCACCAAAGTCGTAAGTTTCACCACTTTGTAAAACTATGGGTGATGTCGGTTTGGATGGAATGCCACTGGTATCAGCTGCAAAAACCAAAGGCGAAAACAGGAACAAAGAACTTAATACAGAGACGTTGAATAATTTTTTATACATTATCATTTGATTCATACCTTATTGATGAGTGAATTGACTCACGACTGGTAGGTCATGATGATCACCCGAAGACACCTCACTTTCAGGGTGGGCAGAATCTAACACAGGAAAAAGAGGACTTGTAGCACAATTTGACCGATTGTGATTATATCTGCACATAAATGATAAGCGCTTATCGAATTTGACCTTTTGTCTATGACAAATTAGATGTCAGAATTGCGATACAAATTTTCCAGGTTTATAAAATGAATAAATTCGCCTTTTTTATTTTAGGTTCCCTGGCGGGTATAGCCGGAACACTTTATGTTGTTTCAGACGCCTCCCCTGATCCACAAGTTGTTGTAAATTCAAACGATGATTACACCGAAACGTCACAAGTTCGCACCAATAAACTGACGCGACAAACCACACTGGGCAATTCAACTTCCGTACAGTTGCCTTCAGAGTCAGGTGATCAATCCGATATTGAATCCATGCTAAATGCATTTATAGCCAACACAGAAAATTTATTCGAAAGTCAGGAATACCAAGATTTAGCTTACTTGATGCGAAAGGATAAAAAAGTTGCAGCGCAAGTGAGGCAGATGCTTCTCAACAGCAGTTCTTACGATGAAAAATACGCGCTGGTAAATTTGCTGGCGCAAGATAGCAGTAAAGAAACGATTGATCTGGTGATTGATATGATCAAAAAACCGGATGATGAGTCCAAGCGATTGGGCTTCGAACTTTTGAGAGCCATGGATATCAAAGAAAGCCAACCGGAACTGAATTATGCATTACTGGATGCGACTTATTATGAATCCAATCCTGAATTATTAACGGATGTGATTTTTCGATTAAGTGAAAAGAAATTGGACGACGCCACTAAAACTATTGCCATCGATCGTTTTCAATCTTTTCTTGCCAGTGGCAATAATGCGATCAAAGCAAGAGCCATTGAAGGCCTGTCGCAACTGGGTGATCAGGCAACTATTTCAGCAACAGTTAAACAATATCTACGCGATCCGGATGAAGCTGTGCGAGTTTCAGCAATAAGCGCCGCTTTTAAGTTAAACTCCACCCAACTGGACCATGACATTATCAGCACACTGACCAACATAACCAAAAACCCTGAAGAACCCGAAAGTGTACGCAACATGGCTTCAGCGGTTTTGGATTCACAGAAGTCTGCTTTATAAATATTGGAAAAATT
>CAZICR010000197.1:0-6049 GCA_964537795.1 uncultured Cellvibrionaceae bacterium
GGGATTTAAAATCTTCGCAAATTTGACCATCTTAAATCCCTCTCCCCGCCTCCCTTTTTCAAAGTGAGGAGCCAATTCCCCTTTCAAAGGGAATTGATGTTCCCTCTCCGTCTGGGAGAGGGCTAGAGTGAGGGCTTACTTTTCAACTTCACATACAAAATCCGTTTCAGTTTCGCAATTAATTCATTATTTTCATCGCGAATTTCTATCAAAAATTCCGGGAGATATTTTTCACCGCCAGCAGTTTTTGATTTTATTTCGTCAATTTTTTCCTGGGTCAGAAGAAATTTGGCAAACACATGGGTTTTACCGGGTTTGATGTAATCAATTTCGACTGTTTTATCCCATACATAATAATTTCTTCCCAATGCAGTCATTAACATCACCATGTACCAAGGGTCAGTCATTGAAAACAAACTGCCACCATAGTGTACACCTACATAATTTTTGTTGTACCAGCGCAATTTCAAAACCACATCAATTTCCCGGTAGTCCGCACTGATTCGAATTAGCTTAATGCCTGAAAAAAATAATGGCGGCCATAAATTAACTAAAAATCTGAAATACTTTGCTTTCAATTTTGCCTCCATTCTTACAAATAACTTTTGATTAAAGTGGATTCAACCATGCCGCACCACGAACACCACTTGAGTCGCCATGCACAGCCTGGCGTATGGGCGTATCGCATTCACCGCCAAATACATAATTGGATAGTCGCAATGGAACTTGTGTATAGATACCGGCAATATTGGAAGCACCGCCCCCGAGAACAATAATATCCGGATCCAGTATATTAATGACCGCTGCCAATCCACGCGCCAATTGATCATAATATTGATCGAGAAGTTGTATCGCGAGTGACTCACCTTCACTGGCCAGTTCAACAATCTCATTTCCTTTCAAGTCTTTTCCCGAAGCCAGTTTATAAGAGAGGCACAATCCTGATCCTGAAAGAAAAGTCTCCTGGCATCCTGACTTTCCGCAATAACAAGGACGGGCATTTAAATCCGACATAGGAGTCCAGGGCAAAGGATTATGACCCCACTCCCCGGCAACACCGTTTGGCCCAACTATGGGTTTGCCTTTGAAGGTTAATCCAGCGCCACAACCAGTGCCAATAATGCCGGCAAATACCAATTCATAGCCTTTACCGGCGCCGTCTGTAGCTTCTGACACAGCCAGGCAATTTGCATCATTAGTCACCTGAACCTGTCGTTTTAAAAAATCGGAAATATCTTTTTGAAAGGGCTTGCCATTCAACCAGGTTGAGTTGGCATTTTTTACGAAGCCGGTTTTACGCGAAACTGTACCTGGAATTCCTATACCTAGGGGCAAATTTTCCACGCCTGCTGCCCGCTCGGCTTGACTCACCAAATCGGCAATATCCCGAAGGGTGGCCGCATAATCATTCCTGACAGTGGGAATACGGGTTCTGAAGACTTCTTCACTGGATCCATTTAACAGGATGACTTCCGTTTTCGTGCCACCCAAATCTATACCTACACGCAAGTCACTCATATCTGGCCCTGTTCGAAGAAATTCAGCGAATTCCAAGTTAAATGGACAAAAGGTTGGCGATTATAGATTTGCCCCTGATAACAGGCAAACACAACAAACACAAAAAGTTACAAGTGAAAATGGCGAAAAGCCCTCAAACAACTACACTCAGTAGCAAGCAGTAAGTGTAAGCCTATGAGTAATTTATGACCGAATTTTCACCCAAAAATCAAACACCGGAACGTCGACGGTTCAGTCGAATTTTATTTGATGCACAAGTGGAATTAGCACAAGGTGATTATCACTGGAGAGCCAGCTTGCTGGATATATCATTGAAAGGATTATTACTCCAACAAAGGCTGCCGGAATCAATTAATCATCGCGAACCTATACTGGTAAAAGTGATTTTAAATGACTCCACCACTATCGCTATGTCGGTGATGGTTGCGCATCAACATCACAATCAACTGGGATTATCCTGTGAATCGATTGATATTGATAGCATCGGGCATTTGCGTCGTTTAATCGAATTGAATATGGGCGATGCCAACGCAGCAGAAAGAGAACTTTCAGAGTTGGTAAATGATCTGTGAATAAACTTCCGAATATTTCATTAGACGCAGAAGAAAGGCGTAATGCAAAGCGTTACCCGGTACGAGCCTATGCGGCATTGCAAATGTCGCATATCAGCTGGAAAGCTCATCTATTGGATATTTCAGCAACCGGCGCGCGCTTTGCGGTTCTCGATGAGCATTTATTGCGGCCAGGTGATGAATTATTTTTGACGATTGAACTTGATGATCTCGAAAATGAAGAATTCAAATCACATTTACAACTTCGCGGTGTCGTAGTACACATTCGCGAACATATTATTGGTTTATCGCTAAGACCCACCAATCATCTGGAATCAGACCGATTACAAGAACTGCTCAATTATTTTGAAGAAATGGAAAATAGTGATTCAAAAAAATAAACCCGAATACTTTAAATTGCATCCAATGCTTCCTGAAGATTTTTTACTGCCATTACTTCAATCCCGGAATACTTTTCTCGCGGCGCATTGGCAAAAGGAATGATCGCTTTTTTAAATCCGTGTTTGATAGCTTCACGTAAACGTTCCTGACCACTGGGAACGGGGCGAATTTCCCCAGCTAAACCAACTTCACCAAATACGATTAAATCTTCAGGCAAAACCTTATCGCGGAAACTGGAAACAATTGCTAACAATACTGCCAAGTCCACACTGGTTTCCAAAATTTTTACACCGCCAACCACATTCACAAATACATCCTGATCACCAACCATGATTCCACCATGTTTGTGTAAAACAGCAAGCAACATGGAAAGGCGGTTTTGATCCATACCGACTGCAACACGGCGCGGATTTCCCAAATGGCTGTCATCAACAAGTGCTTGAATTTCGATTAATAGTGGACGCGTTCCTTCCCAAATGACCATCACCACAGAACCGGAAGAAATTTCTTCTGCCCTTTGTAAAAAAATCGCAGAAGGATTGTTCACTTCGCGCATTCCCTGCTCTGTCATGGCAAACACGCCCAACTCATTGACAGCGCCAAATCGATTTTTATTTCCACGCAAAGTGCGAAAACGTGAATCGTTGTCACCTTCCAATAAAATTGAGCAATCGATCATATGCTCCAATACTTTTGGCCCTGCGAGAGATCCATCTTTGGTGACGTGCCCCACCAAAATTAATACAGTTCCGGTTTGTTTTGCGAATCTAGTTAAATAAGCTGCACTCTCCCGCACTTGCGACACAGAACCAGGAGCCGATTGAATATCATCCATATGCATAACCTGAATGGAATCTATCACCATGACTTTAGGTGAAATCTGCTGCGCAGTTTCGCAAATGGATTCAACACTGGTTTCACTCAGCATTTGCAATTTATCCGTAGGCAAATTCAAACGCTGCGCGCGCATGGCGACTTGTTGCAAGGATTCTTCACCTGTGACATAAAGTGCCGTCATAGTTTTTGCAAGATGACACAAAGTTTGTAACAAGAGTGTTGATTTTCCTGCACCGGGATTACCACCAATTAACACCACAGAACCTGGAACAAATCCACCACCCAAAACACGATCCAACTCTCCCGCGCCACTACTCACACGCGGAACATCAGCCACCGCAACTTCCGCCAAGGTTTGCACTTTGTTTCCCGACGCTGCGCCCGCGTACCCATCAAATTTTGCTGTGCGCGCAGCAGGTGCGTTGCTGATACGAATTTCAGTAATACAATTCCAATCGCCACACTCAGTGCATTGGCCTTGCCATTTTTTATATTCAGCACCGCATTGATTGCAGACGAAAGCTTGTTTGGTTTTGGTGGACATTTAATGTTTAATTCCTGGCAAGGGTGGGGTCATTTCTTCTCGCTCGTCAATTTCAAATAAGCACCCAATCCCACCAACAATGCAACTGCTGCAATCAACATCCATACTGCATTTTGCAAATGTGTAGCGTCGCCTAATAATGATTTAAACATTAATAACAAAGATTCAATCGACACAGCGATGACAATTGCTGACATAAAACGACTGATTGTTCTGCGAGTTGAACCTGAATGATGAATATCCTTATGCAATAAAACCTCTTCTTCCAAAATGGTTTTACCCAAATCAAAAATTGCCAAGCCCAAAGTAATCAAAATAACTGACTGGAAAGCCTGGGTTGCAGTGTTAGTGTGCTCGTGAATCATTTCATAAAGAGATTGTCCTGCGGAATATATTAACAATGCAGAAACAATCACCAGCATTACACCAATGACACCGTAGATAACTTGAAAAAAAGGATGCACCACCCGACGCAAACTATCACCGTTTAAAAAAGTAATTAATTTTTCCAGATTAAAATTAATTACCAGATAACGCGTTTCATTATTTGCGCCCATAAAACGTTGCACTGCCGATATTGCCAGTTGATGTGTAGCACTGGACAAATAAGGTTGGGTGACTGTGGTATTCATCTGATTGGTATGCGCCTGCGTGTAATACACACGTTGGGATCTATCTGAGTTCATTCCTGGCTCACGGCGTTTTGAATCGGCTATTTTTGGAGCAGCAGCCGATTCTGTTATTTGCAACCCTTGCGCATTTACGCAATAAATCAATTCAACAAACGGATAAGATTTGTGCAACTTGTTAACCAATTCGTTCAACATCTCATTTGAAGTTTCCAAACGGTTGGGAGCGAGTGCCGTGATGATAGACTCCAATAAACGTTCTATTTGTGATTTGTACTCTTCATATTTTTTTAACAGATAAAGATAATTACGTGGTGTCATAAACTCGTCCAAACAACTATTGATGTCGCCATGATCACCAAGATTCATGACTAACACAAGCCTAGATTACAAGTGTGAAGATTAAGAGAAAAAAATCCTCTCCATTAAGGAGAGGATATTAAAAACGATAGTTATGGTGTTGGCAGAATTACATCATTGGCTGCAGCAGCGCCGACTGTAACAGCGCCATTACCCAAAACAAATGTTACAACCTGGGTTTGGAATTCAGTTGTAATTTGTGGTGCATTTGCAACCGGCCGCAAGAGAGAACTATGTGCTCCGACATTCATCTTCACGATTCCTTTTCCCAAAGCTGTAGTGCCAAGACCAAGCTGGGTCATGCCCATTAAACGCGCCATAGCCTCAGTGCCCATTAGAGGTGTATTGGAATTATTGTTTGGGATAACAGTATCGTTTTTAACTTGTTGTAATAAAACAGGCACAGTAGTGCTAGACAAGGCCTGTGAAAAACTGACTGGATCACCACTCTCCAAAATACTTTGGATGGCGTATAAAAAGCGTTCGTAGTTGGAGGTACCTTCATTGACACCTGCAGCTGCCAATCCAGCCTTGATCGAAGGCCCAAAGGTTGCAGAATTCACCATTATTTGTGTCACCTGGGTCCCCGATACCGATATCACCATACCTTTGATTGGATTCAATACAGGCGTAATACCTAACAGCGATTCGTTGGCAATTGCTTGCTGGTTAGCAGTGACAAAATTGGTGCTGACGATTCCACCCAAAGACATTCCCACCACATAAACCTTGGATCTATCAATTCCAACTGAAAGGAAAGCCTTCAATGCTGTGTCTATGTTGCCAAGGCTGGCGTTGAGATTGAGCATATCCACTTGCGCCTGACGAAGGTTATCGCGGGTATTGGTGAAGTATCCCAAATTCACAAACTGGGCACCGGAACCATCATTTGCTGTAGGAGTGGTGAAATTCATCGGTGCTGGAACACCTGCAGCACCCGCCACATTAAAGTGTCGTTCATGAGGAGCATTCTCGCCATAAATTGCACTGACACCATTTCGCTCTACATTCAAACCCGTCACAAAAGGACTATTAGCTGCGATTCCGTGCAGGGGCAAATCAATCGCAACGGTTGCAACACATTTAGTCGCCAAGGTATGAGCCAAAGTCAGCACCGATGCCCTGTCACTTGAGATACCGTGAACAAAGATAACCAAGGGATATCCTGTTGCACCATAAACCTGAGCACAAGTAGCAGTCGGCGCACT
>CAZICR010000198.1:0-6014 GCA_964537795.1 uncultured Cellvibrionaceae bacterium
GGGACACGAGGATTTTCAATCCACTGCTCTACCGACTGAGCTATCTGGGCGTGTCTTTGCGGCTAGCGCAAGAGGCGCGTATTAAACCCGCTCGACCTGATCGAGTCAAGCCTGATGTGGAAAAAAATCCTGTTCTTTCAATGACTAAAAGATGATCACCAATATCCCATTGAGAAAGGACTAGTTTTCTTTAGGTGGGACGTAACCTTCGGCTTGATCGACATTTTCGCCGGATAAAAACTTGGTCATTTGTTCGGAAAGATAAACTTTGGTGCCCATATCCATCATATTCAGGCGTTTTTCGTTGATTAACAGGGTTTGGTGCGCCATCCATTCTTGCCAGGCTTTTTTGGACACATTATTGAAAATATCCTGACCCTTGGCACCAGGATAGGGTGGCAAATCCAATCCTTCCATTTCTTGTTGATACTTGCGGCAAAAAACCATTCTGGGCATAAATTCTTCTCAACTCATTTGCGGGTGGATTTTTTAGGGCTGCTTGCGCGCGGATCAAGCTGCGCCAATTTATCCAATAATTTTTTCACAGGTGCAGCCAAACCCAAAGCTTCAGGCTGGTGGGGATTGTACCAGTGAGACTTTGCTTCGCCGATAGTTTTGGGCGTTTTTGTCAGTTGAACCAGCACCGGAGTTATATCCAAATGATAGTGACTGAATGTGTGGCGCCAGGAATTCCAAATCTCGATAGAAACCGTTTTACCCCATCGATCACTCACAAAATCTTCTGCATCAATTTCCAAATCAATTTCCGGAAAACTCCAGAGTCCACCCCAAATTCCCAAAGGTGGGCGTTGCTGCAATAAAAAATCACCTGCTGGATTACGCAACATTAATAATTGCACTGCTTTTTCCGGTAAATCTTTTTTCGGTTTTTTACCGGGGAATTGCTGAACTGTTCCCTGTGCGCAAGCGATGCAACCATCACGCAATGGGCAAACATCACATTGCGGTTTGCTGCGTGTACAAATAGTTGCCCCCAAATCCATCATGGCTTGCGTGTAATGATCGGGACGTTTTTTTGGATTTAATTCTTCTGCTATTTCCCAGAGTTGATTGGCCACATTAGGCAAACCCGGCCAACCTTCAACGGCAAAATAACGTGCGAGAACTCGCTTCACATTGCCATCCAAAATCGCTGCCGGTTTTTTAAAGGCGATGCTGACAATTGCACCTGCCGTTGATCGACCAATGCCAGGTAAATCTGCCAACTCATCAACTGTTGATGGAAATTCTCCAGCATGTATCTCAACAATTGTTTTTGCACATTTATGTAGATTGCGCGCTCTGGCGTAATAACCCAAACCCGTCCACAAATGCAGAACTTTATCGACTGGTGCTGCTGCAAGAGATTTCACATCAGGATATTGTTTAACAAAACGTTCGAAATAAGGAATGACAGTTGCCACTTGTGTTTGTTGCAACATGATCTCGGATAACCAGACACGATAGGGATTAATATTTTGTTGCCAAGGCAAATGTTTTCGCCCATGACGATCAAACCAGGTTAATACCGATTTGGAAAAATTTTGATTCATAAAAATCAACAACGAATAGGAATAGAGTTTTTATACTGTCGCCATGCCCTTAGGGCATGACGAGTATTTTGCGTGAAAGCTTATGGCTGAGTTTCTGCCTGACTGCTTGCTTCACTGGATTGAGTCGAATCAATTGTGCTCTCCGCGGGTTTTTCTTCCACAGGTTTTTCTTGCACTGGCTTTTCTTCTACTGGTTTCTCTTCTGTTGACTTCTCTTCCACTGGCGCCTCTTCAGAGCCACCTAATTTCTTTTGCAACTTATCAAAGAGTTTTTTCTTTTTATCTTCAACTTTGGCTTTCACTTCTTGTTTTTTCTCTTCAATTTTAGCGCCGTGCTTTTGTTTAATTTTATATTCGGCGTAATCTTTTGTGACTTCAATTAACATCTCTTTATCAGGCCCACAATCTTTCAAGGGATCCATTCCTGATAATTTGCCTTTACAGCGCAACAAACTCATACCACGTTCCATCCAATAAGTATCACCTATTACACAACCCTGCCCTTGTTGCTGACTGGTGCTGACTTCTGCTGAAGTCGCTGTAGCGCTTTTTAATAATTTAAATGGCAATAAAAGATCATACTTGTCGCTCCCCAAATCCACTTGACCACTGGAGCTTAAAATCAGATTTTCAACACCGGCTTTAAAACTGTCGATCGTGATTTTTTCATCGCGCAATTTAATACTGCCCGAGACTTCTGTTAATTGGGTAAGATCCTGCCAAACCTGATCAGTGTCTGGATTTTTATTAACCAGATTGACTAATTTACAAAATTGCTTTTGCAAATTAATCGGTGTAATGCGTAACTCTGCTCCGGAAAAAGTCGCATTACTTTGCAAGCTCTTCATTAACTGATTCACTGTAGCGCCATTGGCACCACCCAAAGCACGCAGATGAATGGCGCCTTGAAGATCAAACTTTTCTTTATCATGTTCAAACAAATCATCCAACAATGCATTCACCTGAACAGATTCCAACGCAGCATCGAATGTCAGATTGGCTTTTTCGCTACGCGCGTCCAATTGATTTTTAAACAGGATTTTTCCTGAATAAGCCTGACCATCCAACTGCTGTTCCAACATGCCATTTTTGGCAAGTAACTTCCAATCCAAAGAAGTGAGTTTCAATTTTTGAACAATTAATTCTTGCAGTTGAATTTTGGCATTCAAATGAATATCGCGTAGAGATTCCAGAGGCAAAGGTTGATCTGGCGTTTCCGCTACTTCAACAGATTCTTCTTCGCTCGCAGGAGGTAGGTAATGATCCAGATTTAATTTGTCACCTTTTAAATTAACTTTGATAGCGCTTTTTTCAAAATCAGTTACAGCAACGGATCCATCAAAATGACTTTCATCCAAAACCAATTTGATATCATTCAAACTGATTTTTTTATCATCGCCTTCAAAAGATGAACCGAATGAAAATTTTGACGCAGCATCAGCATTGGCTGTATCCAACGCAATATCCAATGCTGACAAAAGATTACGGAGTGAAATCTCGTCAAGATTCAAGTGCCCGGAATAAGAGAGTTTATTTTGCAGATCTTTAATAACAGCATCATAAAAAACAGGAATGGTGACGGATTGTTTACCCACAATTGTCAATTGAACTTTACCATCACTCACTTCAACAGAAGTTAATTTTTTATCGACTTTGATGTTGTTACCCATATCCAACATTAACCGCATTTCAGGTTCCGATTTGGTTTGCATGGAAATAGCGGCTGAAATAGAAACAGGAAATGGCTGCTGCTGAGTATTGACATCGGTCAAATTTAAATTGAAATCCGTTAATTGTATTTTTTGTTCTGCGGCTTGATCAGTGTAGGCAATCTGACTTTTTTCAATACTGATTTCTCGAATATTAAGATCCAACGAAGATTCAGTTTTATCTGCTGTGGTTTCTGCCGCAGGCGTGTTTGAATTTGTTAAAAAGGACCAATTATTTTGACCCTTGGCATCAACAACCAAATCAACCTTGGCACCGGACAACAACAAATGATCCGCTTGAAATTTTCCGGAAAATAGCGGCTTGATTGCCAACAAAAAACTCATCTGTTCAATGTCGGCCAATCGTTTTTCAGATTCAACCAATGAACCCAATTTAACGCCCTCTGCCCCCAAACCAATACTGGGCCATAATTTCCAGGACAAATCGCCATCAATACTTAAGGCAATGCCCTGTTTTTTGGCAAGTGATTCAATTGAAGGTTTAAACTGATTGGGATCAACCAAGGTGATAAATCCAATCACCACCAAAACTAACAATAAAATAACAGCACCAATAATTTTTAAAAATGTTTTCATCATCAATTCTCAATAATCTTCAAGCCACTAATGTTCGGTATTTTAATGTCAACTTGCGGTTTAATTTGTTCGAGCAAACTACCAACAGGCGCAAGCGAAAAATCGGGGCTTATTACAGGAGTCACCTCCGGCGCTTTTTCGTTATCAGCCAAGAGTGGCGCACCGGGTTCGGATAAACCCCAGTCTTCAACGTCGATTTCCAATATTGGCAATTCCATTTTTTCACTGGAATCAATTAAATTAGTTCCCACATCCGCCACTTTGTAATCGGGAATAATTAAAGGTTCAGCTTCTTTTTGTCTGGATTCAGTTCTATCAACCAAATTTCCACCGACAGGACGCAAGGAAAAAACACTGAGATTAAATTGACGAGTGACAGGGGCAAGACGCGCAGACGTTGGCATCATCAAGCTGCCCACAGGCGCCAAAGTCCACTGCCCTTGACTGGCCGCTTGTAAATTTGATGGAACCGGATTTGTCACAGGTACAGATTGCTTTTGATTAAGCTCTGGCTTGGTAACCGTTTTTGCTTGTTCCGTATTTGTCGTGGAAACAAGCTCAACTAAAGCCCCCGCCTTGGTAAGAACATCCTGATATTTTTCGGCGCTGGTTTTATCCAGCCCGCGTTTCAGTACAACCGGTTTGCCGGAAAATAATGCATCAACTTTCACAGTATCAATTTTGAATAACTGCTGTAATTTGAGTTTTACGTCACCAAGATTCTGTCCGAATTGAATATCCCCCCGAAAGACGATATCAAATGTTTTCACTGCGTCGTCTGACATAATATTTTCCACCCAAGTGATTTACCGGAATTTTACTTCCTTGATGAGACGTCAATCAATTGACTCGGTTCCTGAATAAATTTTAAAAATTAAGCTTATCACAAGCGGACTGAATAAGAGCCGAGGATTTTTGTAACAAAACAATCTTTATTTTTTGTGGAAAATAGTAAAACCTGGATCATACTTAACCCACTCAAGCAGTAAGGAGGTCAACAATGAACACTGAATTTAAACATCCGCTGGATGACGCCAATGCAATGCGGGAAAAAGTCGCCGAAGATATTGCTTTCCTCAACAGCAAAATTGATTTGATGATGAAGCAACCCCGTCCAAATCAAATGTTGATCGAGCATTATATGGGGATGCTAAAAAGTCGTCAGGCCGTGTTCAGCTGGTTAAAGGATGGAGAAATTTCAGAGACCTCTGCAAAAATTGCATAACGACATTTAATCAAACCATTCATCTTTTGGATTACAAGTGATGATCCATATTCAGAGCAGGAAGCTCAGCTTCAGGACGGCCTATAACCTTTGCAGGCACACCGGCAACCGTTGTTTTTGGCGCAACATTCTCCAACACCAAACTACCCGCACCAATCTTGGCACCCACACCCACTTCGATGCAACCTAAAATTTTGGCGCCAACACCAATCAACACTCCACGGCGAATTTTCGGATGACGATCTTTCTTGATGCAACCACTACCGCCTAAGGTCACACCATGCAACATAGAGACATCATCTTCAATTACGGCGGTTTCACCTATGACAACACCTGTGGCGTGATCGATCATAATACTTTTGCCAATCGTTGCCCCAGGATGAATATCCACATCAAACACTTGTGAAATTTGATTTTGAAAAAATAAAGCTAAAGAGCGACGACCTTGTTGCCACAACCAATGCGCCACTCGCCAGGATTGCAAGGCGTGATAACCTTTAAAAAATAGAAATGGCATGCACATATTTTTGCAGGCAGGGTCGCGTTCCCTATGCGCAATAATGTCCGCCTGCATGGCAATTTCAATCTGTGGATCAGCATCCATGGCTTGCTCAAATACTTCGCGAATCATCATCGCTGGCAATGCCTGACTATCCAGTTTATTCGCCAAATGAAAACTGATAGCCGCAGAAAAACTGCTGTGATTTAAAATAATCGCATGATAAAAGCTCGCCAACACTGGCTCGCTTTTACTGGCTTCTTGCGCTTCTGTTCGGATTAATTCCCAGAGAGTTTTATTGGTCATGACTGAGCCTGATGTTGAAGTTAATTTTTTTGGAACTGCAATCGTTCCCCACTTTGAAAAAGGGGGGGTTAGGGGGGATTTAAAATCTTCAATACAACTGACCATTTTAAATCCCTCCCCCGCCT
>CAZICR010000199.1:0-5997 GCA_964537795.1 uncultured Cellvibrionaceae bacterium
TCACTTTTGATCGCATCCATCTCTTCACACAAGCGGGTAAAGTCAGCACTGCTCACCGTCTCACCCGTGGTTCGCAAACCGGGCGATGCCTGGGTAGTCCCGTGTAATTTCAACAAACGGCGAATATGTTCACGATCATCTGCAGCATTAAATTTGCCGCGCACTTCTGCCAGTTTTGCCATGTTTGGTGGCATATCTTCTTTCACTTTGCAGCCGAGCTTTTTGAAATAACCTACACACTGTTTCACCAATGCTTGTACTTCTTTGGTGGGATCCATAATGCCGTTACTGGTGTAGTAAGCGACGCGCAATTTTTTAAGATCGACTGCGGCCGCGTCACCAAGCGAAACCGGTGCCATGGTGGCATCCCAGTTATCCGGGCCGGAGAGAATAGTCATCAATAAACCTAAGTCTTCCACGCGACGTGCCATGGGGCCGGTTTCTTGAAACGAATCAAAAGGGCCGCCGTATCCCACAATGTGGCCGGTGCGAGGGACACGTCCCAAAGTCGGTTTAATACCGGCAATGCCGTTGGCATAAGCTGGCCCGCGAATAGAGCCACCGTAATCAGACCCTATATCAAAATAAGCCCCACCTGCTGCCACTATGGCGCCTGCGCCACCGGATGAACCACTCGGTTGGTAATTGAGGTTGTAAGGATTTTTCGTGACACCAAAGACCAGATTCACTGTGCCTTTGCCACCACCACCCAGGGTAAATTCGGGAGTGTTGGTTTTACCCAGCAGAATCGCGCCGGCTGCGCGTGCGCGTGCAACCACTGTGGCGTCTTTGGTGGGAATAAAATTTTTGCGACCCAAGGTACCGCCGGTACTCAAAACACCTTCGGTATCGAAGGAATCTTTCACCGTAAAAGGCACGCCATGCAGAGGCCCCAACGACTTTCCGGCTGCACGTGCTGCGTCAGCCTTGGCAGCTTCTGCCAGCGCGCGCTCACGACAAGTGGTGACCACCGCATTTATCTTCGGGTTGACTGAATCAATGCGCGCGTAACAAGCCTTGACCAAATCCACCGCGCTGACTGCGCCAGAGTTAAGTAATTTGGCAATTTCGACTGTGGATTTACTGAGTAAATCACTGCTGGAGGATGCAACCTCTGCCCTGGCAGCATAGGGAATGACTGCCAGACCAGCGGCAACACCAACACTGGTCGAGATAAACCGCCGTCGCGACCAATCAGTGGAGGGTTTTGAGTCAACAGCAAGATCGCGTTGATAATTAAAATGGGTTGCTATCATATTCTAACCTCTGAAAAAAATCATATGATTCATAAGCAAAAAACAAACTGTTGTTAATAACTAAACCGCTCACCAGGCAATGCAGGAACACTGACCGGCAATTTACGATTTTTGGAAATTTGCTCGTAGGCGTAAGCTAATTTGAACAAAGTAGGTTCGCTGAAAGGTTTTCCTAAAAATTCAATCGCGATGGGCCCATTTTCTTTTTTGGTATAACCGGTGGGCACTAAAACTGCGGGTAATCCAGTAATCGAACTGAAGGGATTATCTTTCTCCAAACCTTTTTCGGTATGAGCTTCAGGTGGGACTGATTTGAATGGATAAACCACTGCATCCAAACGATATTTGACCATCAATTCCAAGATCGCTTCTTTCAAAGTTTCTTGCGTATCTTTACGCGCAAGAAAATCCGGATTGTGCATCAATGAATTAAATTCTTTGTAACCTTGCACAATGCTGGGCTTAACCAGTGAGCCACCTTTTTCAAGCAGCTCATCCATATTTTTAATGGGTGCATCGGGGCCTAAACGACGGAAATATAAATTGTAAGAAAACTGCGCTTCGTAATAATTGGTGCGGGTATCTTCCAGAAGTGTAAACAGATCAATTCCGGTTGATATGGGATCAACAATCACCGCACCGGCTTCTTTCATTTGCGCTATGGCTTTTTCAACCAAAGCAACACCTTCTTTGTGCATTTCACCTTTGCGAAATAAATCGCGGAACACACCAATGCGTGCACCGCGTAAGCCGTCTTTCCTCAAAAAAACTGTGTAGGATTCTTTTGGTGTTTTTCCAAGTGATGCAGTTGTCATTAAATCTTCTGCATCAAAACCGGAAACCACATCGGTGAGTGCGGCTACGTCATAAACACTACGCGCCATAGGGCCCGCACGTTCTTGCATGAAAGATGTCATCACCTGACCAGCACGCGGAATTAAACCGCGACTGGGTGCCAATCCGACAATACTGTTGTTGGCTGTGGGGTTTCGAATTGATACGCCGGTTTCACTGCCCAAACCAATTTGCGCAAAACTCGCTGCCAATGCAGCGCCTGTTCCGCCACTGGAACCACCCGGTGTCAGTGCAAGGTTGTAAGGGTTGAGCGTGCGTCCCAGAACAGTACTTTGATCACCCAGTTTGGGCACACCAAACCAGTCGCTCATATTCACTTTTGCCAACACAATCGCGCCCGCATCACGCAAGCGTGCAACCACGGTTGCGTCGTACAGTGGTTGGGAATTTTTCATCGGCAAAAAACCCGCCGTGGTGGGCATGTCTTTGGTGTCGAACAAATCTTTTAGTACAACTGGAATGCCATGTAATTTACTGCGAGGTCCTTTTTCTTTTCGCTCGATATCCAATTGTTTTGCGACTGCCAAAGCGTCTTTATTTAGAGTAATAACCGAATTCAGCTTGGGGCCTTTTTGGTCGTAAGCTGCAATACGATTTAAATAAAGTTGGGTCAATTTTTCAGAAGTTAACGCACCTGCGTCAAAAGCTTTATTGATGTCTTCAATTGTAGCCGTTTGCAAATCGAAGTCTGTCGCATGAACAAGCGACGATGTGGCTGCCACAAGGGCAACCACACCAATCACTTTCACAACACCTTTACACCAAAAAGAAGCTGAACTGATGGTAAAACTTTTTACTGATGATAAAGGCATCATGATGTCTGCTCACTGTTATGAAATTTGGAATTGAAATTAATTTGCTGAAATTAAAAATCAATTTTTACCGAAATTTCATACCGTCTATCTGGCATCACAGAAATCAAATTTGAGTTACCACCGTTACCTGAACGGAAATAACGCTCATCCGTCAAGTTGTACACATTACCTTTAACATGAACATTTTCTTTGTCCCAGGTAATACCCGCGTTATAAATCGTGGCTTCAGGAATCGTCACTGTCTGAATACGATTTGCCCAAGACTCATCGAAATACTGGATATTCGCCAAAAGCCCAAAACCGCGACCCAGGTTGTAAGTACTATTCAGTGCCACTTGCATTGAAGGCGAACCAGGAACCTCATCATAAACATTGTTAGGGTCATTCAGTATGATCCGTTGGCGTCCGCCGTAACCGAAGGCTTCCGCTGAGTAGATATCCCCGCTAGGTGAAACATAATCTTTGAAACCAAGCTCTTTAGCCGTGACATCAATGGTCAGGTTACTGGCTCCCTCAAGATATCGAGCATCAAGATCGGTAAGTGCTGCGCCCAAAAACCATTTGCGAGTGACCTGATAATTAATACTGGCTTCAAAACCTTCGGTAATGGTACTGGTCGCGAAAGCAGTGATACTCGGGTCAGCACCGCCCGATACATCGGTACGTTCTTGCTCAAAAGAGGCAATAGTCCACTGCATTTTTCCACCCAGGAACGTACCTTTGATGCCGTATTCAGTTAACGAAGCATCACCCACCAACTTGCCACCTAACACGGTAGCGCGCTCATACATATTGTTGGCTGTGTCCAGGGTAATGGTTGAGGTTGCCGCGGTAATATAAGGCGTCATGCTGTACCAGGGTAACTTATGAGACAAACTGGCACTCCAGGAACTACCTGAGTCTTTCTCTGAAACCAAAGGAAGTGGAGTCAGATAGGCGCCAGGACAAGCCCCACCCGGAGTTAGACAAGCCAAACCATCTTTATAGCTTTCGATTAATCCCGCTGTGGGTGTACCTATATTGCCGGTATTCGGGTTGAACAATGCGAATTGCAGTACATCGGCAGCGACATCGTCTTGACGCGCACCCACCACCAGATTCGTCTTGCTGAAAATGTCGATGTCAAACATCACCCCTACACCTTGTTCGGTGTATTCGGAGCGATTATTACGGCTGTTGGGAACACCGGTTTGATAATCATCGTTGGTTAACTGGGTCCAGAACATGGTATTCGGATAAAAACCGCCTGTACCACTGCCACCCACGTTAGTGTTGTAAGTAATGTCCTGACGATAATCAAAGTCACCACCCGAGCTGCGAATCCAACCTATGGTTCTACGGTAGTTGATCGAACCCAATGTGTTGACGCTCAACCAATCCGGCAAATAGTCAGAAGGGATGCGTTTGGTAACTGTGAGTTTGTCTTCCCACATGGTAATTTTTTGATTCTCACCATAGGGCAACCAGGAGTCTTTGAAGCTGTCGATACTGTCGTAAAAGTATTGATTTTTAATGGTGAAATCAGGATTTGAATCATTCACTAAATCAAAGTAAAACATTTTTTGCGTAGCATTTTGTTCGCGTTCATAAGCGCCGTTAGCCCGATAATCCGCATCATCCAGAACTGTTGTGCCTGTATTACAAGGGTTAAGCACAAATCCCACCGGCAATTGACGGGAATAAAGAGTACCGTTGCCCGTCGCCGCTACCGGCTGTGAGCGCAGGTAGTTCGCCATATCACAAGTGAGTGTTGAACCTTCACCCGTAGTCAAATAATCCATCATGGATCTAGGAATGCCGTTGATGGTATTGGCGTAGTTGGATATGGGTATTGGGTTGCCGTTAGCATCCAAAGGCAAAGCATAACGTTGATCGAGGGCTTGGTTATTACCACTTATGGCGCCAGTCACTGGTGAACCAAGATAAGTTTCTACATAACCGATACGACCATCGCTATTCAAATCCAACTGAGCCATTGGGCGACCAGTAATGTAAACGCCGTTATCAATTAAATCTTGAGTTGAGCGAGCAAAATAGGCTCCGGCTGTTACTGAATTTTGTATTTGTCCGCCGGTTTCCAAACGGAATGAACCTATCACATTGTCAACACTTAACGTGGTCTGTAAAAAACGTTGTTTGGCAGGCACGGTTTCTACATAGGAGTTGGAATTTTCCAACAAACCCATGACGTAAACGCCTGCCGTTTTTCCGGCCACTTCAAAGGGCACACCCAAACCAAATTGTGTTTCGGCTTTGCCATAAGTGCCGGCTGCTACCTGGGTATAACCCTGGGTTTTAGTCATGTACTTACCGGTTTTTGCCCGGTTGGATTTAGGATCCAAATTCGCGTATCCACCAATTTGACCCATACCATACAAAGGCGATGGAGGACCTTTGATTACTTCAATGTTGTCGTAAGCAGAAAGTACCGTTCGGACGTGACCTTGCATTTGCAAACGCTTCATTCCGCGATAGTAAAAGTCTGCGGCTACACCGCGAACGCTGATCCCACCCTGCAAACCATAACGTGTAGTGGTGTAGGTGCCAGGGACCAAACGGCTTAAATCTTCAACCGAAGAAACACCGTACAAACGCAGTTGTTCTTCACTCACGAAGGTCACTGTGCGCGGCGTTTCCAATAATGGTTTGGCAAAACCAAATGAAGCAGCTGATGGCTCGTTGGATAGAGCACGCAACGGATCATCGGTCACATTGACATCACTCAGATCAGCAACACCTTCGCTTTCAACTGTTTCAGCTTCAGATTCCTGTTGCTGTGCATAAACACTGCCGGCATTTATCAATGATGCTGAGGTAAGGCCAACAGCAACGAGTGTCGCTATTACATTACGCAAATTAAATTTGCGACGAAACTTGTACGATCTGGACATAAAGACTCCCCTATGGTTGCAAAGGGCGAAGCACAACTATGTTGTTGCATATACGCCTGTCAAACCATAAGACGCCAAATATAGAAACACCCCTACCCCCAAAATAAAGACATCCGTTGGAATCTTGCGGAATTCAATATTCGGAAAATAAAAATTCGCAACAGGAAGTTTTATAAAAAA
>CAZICR010000200.1:0-5988 GCA_964537795.1 uncultured Cellvibrionaceae bacterium
TTTCCCTGCCCAGTCTGCTCCACTGCAAAGCCATTACAGCAGAATGACGATCATGCGAAATGCCACGTTAAGCAATGCGGGGCATGGTGTTATGTTTAGCCGTTTTGACAATGCCAGTTGGGGTAAAGACAGTTTTGACGTAAACATGGGTCGTACGATAGGCGCCAATTACCCGGTTAAATACCTTAACGTGGCCAACGTGTCTATTTCCAACTTGAGTCGTGAAGGTTCTCGCGAAGTGCCTGCCATCTCCAGTCCACAAGCGGCATTGGATGTGTTGTTCAGTGGTGGTACTACGACGACAACGGGCACAGCTCCCCGAAAATCAATCGTTGATCTGCACTATCCGGCTATTAACAGCCTGAGAAATAAACTGGGTCAACATGAAAAAGAGAAGCTGGACAGTCACTACGCGGCGATTCAGGAAATTGAGTCCGCGATTGGAACAGGTGGCACTGGAGGCGGTAACACTTCATGCCCCAAACCCGCCAATACCTCTGTCACCGGCTTTGATGCATTGGCGAAGTTGCATTCGGATATTATTACGCTTGCACTAAGTTGTAATTTGACGGCATCTGTCTCGATTGCGTTCGGTGAAGATGGTCATAATTATATTTTTGATAAGCTGGGTGGTCGCGCATCGCATTCTTCCCACCACTTTAACCAAGCACAGTACACAGAAGATATTGCTTACATGCAAGGGTTGACCAAGTACCTGCTCGATAAGTTAAATGACGCGGGATTGTTCAGTTCGACAATTGTGACCCAAATGTCGGACATGGGTGATGCCAACTCGCATGGCAACAGTAATGTGCCTATGCTGGTTGCTGGTGCCGGGATCACAGGTAATCGTGTGCTGGATATCGCTGGTCAGTCTCAGGTGAACATCTTCCAGACCCTTGGTCAGAAGTTCCGTGCTGATCAAAGTCCAGGTGGAGCAGCTTACCGTGACTGGGGTGTTTCGACTATTTCCGGCCTATAATGTTTTTCTTGTTTTGCGTTGTGCAGATCTAATATTGACAATTTTTCAGGAAACATCATGAAATACATAAGTCTTTTTTCGTTGTTAATCGTATTATCACTGAACGCTTTTGCCGTTGAAATAAATGATAAAGCACCGGAATTTAAACTGGATGCCATAAAAAACGCTAGCTCAAAACTTGCACTTTCCCAGTTGCAGGGTAAAGTGGTTTATGTGGATTTTTGGGCATCATGGTGTGTGCCTTGTGTACGTTCTTTTCCAAAACTGGAAGCTCTGAGAGCAAAATATAAGGACAAGGGGTTTGAAGTGATCGCAATCAACATGGATGAAAACCTTGAAGATGCGAATGACTTCCTCAAGAAATTTGCGGTGAGTTTCCCTGTGGTGCGTGATCCTAGCGGATCAGTGGCCGAGCAATACAAGTTAAAAGGTATGCCTACGGGCTATGTTATTGATCAAAGCGGTAGAGTGAATTACATTGCAGAAGGTTTTGACCCCGAAGACGAAAAAGCCATTGAAGAAATGGTGGCTGCCCTGATTGGATCTTAATAATGAAAATAGTTTACCGGTTGATTTTTCTGTTTTGTTTCTTGAATTTGGTAGCCTGCTCCCAAGTGAAATCTTGGGAACGTGGTAATTTGGCTCGCCCGGAAATGGCCTTTTCAAATGATCCTCTCGCTGAAAAAATTCAGGATCATATATTTTTTAGTAAAGAGGGCTCATCCTCTGCCGCCGCTGGAGCAGGCGGTGGTTGTGGATGTAATTGAGATAAAAAATGACTAAAGAAAATCAACATAGCAAACTCATCGCACTCACTGCTGCTGCTTTGATGCTTCAGGGTATAAACAAAAAAGTTGAAGCGAGTAATTTTGATCCCAAAACGACTTTTGATTACAAGTTCAGTCAGTACACAGAAGGTACTATGCCCGCTGAAAAAGTGGTGAGTGGTAGCTTGGAACGTTACAGCATAGATGTTCATCAATTTAAATTTAATGCACCTATTTCTGAAGATACTGAGATATCAATTTCGGGTCTTCAGGAAACTATGACGGGTGCGTCGCCTTGGAGTGTTGTGCCTGATGCAAATGGTAATCCGCTGCAAGTTATGAGCGGCGCTACCATTGATGAAAGCCGCGGTGAAATTAATGGTGATTTCCGAAGTTATAACGCGAGTTCTGAATCGACGTTATCACTGGCTTATTCAACAGAAAATGATTATCAGTCATTTGGATTTGGTTATTCCGGTAACTTTCAATTCAATCAAAAATTAACTACCTTGAGTTACGGTATTAACACCGCTAAAGATTATATTGATGCAACTGATCAGGAAGAAAATCCTTTACGACCATCAGAAGAAACAAAAAACCGCTTGGGGTTTGTCTTTGGGCTTTCGCATGTTTTCACTAAAAATACTCTGGTAGGCCTGACTTATGGTTATATCGGGCTTGATGGATTTTTGTCTGATCCCTACAAATTGGCTTACGTTGAAGGTAATTTTCTTCAGGATTCCCGTCCAGACAAGCATAATCAACACACTGTGACTTTAATGATTCGGGAGTTTTTTCCGAGCATGAATGCAGCTTTGCATTTGGATTACAGAGCGTTCAGTAGTGATTGGGATATGACGTCCGATACTATAGAGATGGCTTGGTATCAAAATATTGGCAAGGGTTGGCAATTAATTCCATCGGTAAGATATTACGAGCAAACTCAAGCAAAATTCTACGCGCCTTATTATTTCCTAGCCAGAAATGATGGTTTTTATTCTTCGGATTATCGTCTTTCAGCCTTTTCGGCGACCAGCGGAGAAATAAAATTATCCAAAAAATTTGAAAAGTTCAATATTAATATTGCGTACTCGTCTTACGAGGCCAAGGGTGATAATCCAGGACTCATTGCTTATGAATTTTATTCCCTTGGAATGGGTTATAGATTTTAAAATCTGTAAGAGGCAAGGGTGAAATTACACTCGATTAATTTCAAAGCCATGGGAAGCCCTTGCCAGCTGCAACTTTATTTGGGTGATAATAAAGCCAGTTTTATAGGGCAGCGAATTCGAGAACTAATTAATTATTACGAAACAAAATATTCCCGTTATCAATCATCAAGCGTTACTTCTCGCATTAATGCGTCTGCCGGTCTAGAAACAATTGAGTTGGATGAAGAAACAGCAAAATTGATTGATTATGCTGCTGTTCTGCATCAACAAAGTGACGGCTTGTTCGATATCACCTCGGGAATTCTTCGCAAGGCGTGGAACTTCAAATCGCAATCTCTACCTACACAACAACAAGTTGAACAGCTTTTGCCTAAAATTGGTTGGGGGAAAGTAGAGTGGAAATCACCTTTTATTCGACTGCCTTATGAGGGAATGGAAATAGATTTTGGTGGTTACGTTAAGGAATATGTGGCCGATGTCGTAGCCGATTTTTGTTTGCAAAATGGTGTTCATCAGGGTTTGATAAATTTGGGCGGGGATATTCATGTATTGGGCCCTCATCCAAACGGCTCACCATGGCGAATTGGCATTCAGCATCCCCGGCAAATAAAAAAAGCGATTGCCAATATCGAAATTTCACAAGGTGCTATAGCAACCAGTGGCGATTACGAACGTTTTATGATGATTGATGGCGTTCGCTATTCGCATTTACTCAACCCATTTACCGGTCAAAGTATTCAACCCAAATTTGCTTCTGTCAGCATCATAGCGGCAAGGTGTTTAATTGCGGGTTCCTTTTCTACCACTGCGCTTTTAAAAAGTGTGGAAGAGCCAGAATGGCTTGATTCTGTTGGTTTGCCGCATTTAATTGTGGACCAACAAATGAATTTGTCTGGTTTTGGTTACGAAAAATAGGCAGAGCTTTTTATTATTCATTAGTATTTTGATGGGAATTAAAAATACTGTTTTTTATATCCCTGAAAATATTGCGTGGGCGAACACCATCATTTTTTGGATCATCAAATCTTGAAGACATTTCCCGCACTACACGCATGCCAATATTACTCCTGGATTTACTGGCAGATAGTTTGCTTTGTGCAAAAGAAGCGATGTTTTCTACTCTGCTGCTATAAGAACCTCCACGGACAACACGTTTAATACAAGAAGAAAGCAATCTGGGATCTGAGGCGGCTATTTGTCCGCTGATGTCACCGCAATCAGTGGTCCACTCTGCTACGTTACCTGCCGTGTTGTGCAAACCAAAATCATTCGGAGGAAATGATCCGACGATTTGTGTTTTATTCCCGTAAAAGAAATGCCACCAGGGCTTGCAGCCTGTTCGGCAATTGGCGCGTTGATAGGCATCATCCGAATTATTTCCCCACCAATAACGACTGGTGGTATTGCCACGGGCAGCATATTCCCACTCGGCAGCTGTTGGTAATCGATAAGTTTTTCCTGTGGCGTTACTTAGCCAGTTGGTATAGGCAACTGCGTCGTCCCAAGTAATATTGATGACGGGTCTGTCTCCCCGACCCCAGCCATTATCATCCGGTAGACTGCGATTGGTTTCGGTTGCGAAAAAATCATATTCATTAAATGTGATTTCATATCGGCTCATATAGAAACTTTCAGCAATTGCGATTTGTTTGGTTGTTTGGCTATCGCGCTTGTCACCCATTAAAAATATTCCTTTTTTTATAAACACCATGTCAGGTAGTACCAATAGATTGTTATTATCATGAGATTGTTTTAGTAATTTGATATCAAATGGTGAAGAATGTTGATTGATGCGAATCCATTGCGTGCTGGTGATATATCCAGGTGAACTGACTTCAATCTGATAAGCTCCCGCCGGCAATAACATATTTTCTTGATAATTTTTTCTCAAATCCAAAAGGCGAATATAGGCATTTTCTGGTTCTGTCATTATGTTAAGTGGGAACAAGTTTTGATTGCTTGTTGATTCATCGGGAATTTTTTTCCACAGGCTTATTATTGAATTTGATTTTGCATCTGTTTTTTCAGATTGATTTAATTTTATTGCCATGACTATAACAAACAATAAAATTACACAAATAAAAAATAGTTTTTTGAATTTTGTAAGTGGCGTTAAAGAGGGTTTATATATTTGCGTAGCAACTTGCGTATTCTTATTGAAATATCCATGATGCTGATTATTCTTGTAGATTAATTTCTCAAGTATCAGATTTAGAAATAATTTATAGACTTGTTTAACTGATTGTTGAACATTTTTTGAATAGGCTCCTATTTGAGCTGGGAGATTGTTTGTGGTGATCGATTGATTTTTGACGGGAAGATAGTTAAGTGCATTGATTAGTTCGTTTGCGGTTTGATAACGATGCTCAGGTTTCTTAGCGAGCAGCTTATCCAGCAAAGGTTGTAAAAAAACGATATCAGCCGGTAATTTATCGGGTTGTTGATGAATATGTTTAATACCCAGGGTAACGGCACTATCGCTGTCAAAGAGTTTGTTGCCTGTCAGCATTTCGTAAAGTACAACACCCAGACTATATAAATCGGAGCGCGCATCTGTAGGTTCACCGCGAGCTTGTTCCGGGCTCATATAATAGGGTGTACCAATTACCGACCCCACCTGAGTCATTTTATTATCAGATTTGATCGCACGTGCAATACCGAAGTCTGTAAGTATGGGTGAGTTGTTTTCGCGAAATAAAATATTGTCCGGTTTGATATCGCGGTGCACATAACCTTTGTTATGGGCATGTTCCAGTGCGGCTGCAATATGAGTAGTTATGTATATTGCTTGCTCAACTTTTATACCCTGTCTAATTTTATCTTCCAATGATCCATTGGGCATAAACTCCATGGAAATGTAATTTAAGCCTTGGTGGCGACCGATATCATAAATCGGAATGATATTGGGATGAGAGAGTTGGCCAATGATATTGGCTTCACGTTGAAAACGCTGATGAAATTCAGGATCCCTATCCAAGGCGGGATCCATAATTTTGAGTGCAACTTTGCGCCCTATACTAGTTTGTGTGGCTAAAAAAACGGTAGCCATACCGCCGGTATTGATTTC
>CAZICR010000201.1:0-5986 GCA_964537795.1 uncultured Cellvibrionaceae bacterium
GTTATATTCGGCGTTTAATTTGCTCAACAGACGAATAAATATTCACGGATAGATGAATCCAAAAACTTAACATGACAGTCTTATTCAATAATCGATGACAGCTGTCATCTCTCGGTTAATTAGCGTTAAAAAGCCTCGGCATTGAGCAATAAAAGCTCTAGTCTGTTGCTCTAATCTGTATTCAGTCCCTATTTCAGGATGCCACATGATCAAATTGAGTCAAATTCATAAGTATTACCGCACCAGTGGTGATCCTCTGCATGTATTAAAAGGCATAGATTTGCATATACGTGAAGGTGAACTGGTATCCATTATGGGATCTTCGGGATCGGGCAAATCAACACTTCTGAATATTTTGGGAATTTTGGATACTCATGATAGTGGCGATTATTTTCTCGCAGGCCGCGAAATAAAAAATCTAAAAGAAAAAACCGCTGCCAAATTACGCAACGAATTATTGGGCTTTGTTTTTCAATCTTTCAATTTATTACCTTTTAAAAATGCGACTGAAAATGTTGCTCTACCACTTTATTATCAAGGCGTTGGCCGCAAAGAACGCAATTATAGAGCGGCGCAATATTTGGAAATGGTGGGCCTGGAAAATCGCGCGAAATTTATGCCCAATGAATTATCCGGCGGACAAAAACAACGTGTCGCAATTGCACGCGCATTAGTCACCAAACCTAAAGTGATTTTGGCTGACGAACCCACAGGTGCATTGGATAGCCAAACCACACAGGAAGTTATGTCGCTGATCAAAGATGTGCACAAACTTGGCAATACGATTGTGATAGTGACGCATGAACAGGATATTGCGGATCAAACCCAACGGCAGATTATTTTGAAAGATGGTTTGATTGTTCCAGCAAGACATCATGAAACATTTTCACAAACCTCCACAGCATCTGTTGATTAAGAGAATTTAAAGATGGATAGCTTGCAGGAAATTTTATTTACCCTAAGACAAAATAAATTGCGCACAGCAATGACAGCTTTTGGTGTTTTCTGGGGCATTTTCATGTTGGTACTTTTGCTGGGTGCCGGTAAAGGAATGCAAAATGGTGTGTATGACGATTTCAGTTCTGACGCCATGGATTTTATTGTAATTTATTCATCAACCACATCGGTGGCATATGAAGGTATGGGGCTGGGGCGTCAAATTTTATTGACTAAAAGTGATCTTGATGGATTAAAACAACAAGTTCCTGGAATTGGATTTATCGCTAACGAAAATCAGCGTGGCGGTGTTGCCATGGTGTATGAGAAAAGGCAGGGCAATTTTAATGCGCATGGTGTGCCGGATGAATATTTTGATTTAAAAAATGCGGTGCCCTTTACCTTTGGACGAAAAATGAATCCGTTGGATGAATCCAATGCACGCAAAATTACAGTCATAGGTTCAGTTGTTGCAGAAAGATTATTTGAAAAAGGGGTAGATCCCGTTGGCAGAGATATCAAAGTCAACGGCGTGGTGATGAAAGTTGTCGGAGTGTTTAATGACAAAGGCAACAACGGACGCGATTCGGAAAGAATTTATATTCCTGCCACCACTTTTTCGAAAATGTTTGGCACCAGCGACAGAGTTGGATCTATCTGGGTGAGACCACTTCCAGGATTTGATGGTTATGAGTTGGAAAAAAATGCCATAGCTTTTTTACAGAAACGTCATCAGGTTTCACCGGAAGATAAACGCGCAATTCGTTCATTTAATATGGCGGAAGCTGCGGCAAGAGTGAATGGATTATTTTTTGGTATTGCAGCGATTAACTGGTTTGTTGGCTTGGGAACTTTATTGGCGGGCATAGTCGGCATCAGCAATATTATGATCATCACAGTTAAAGAACGCACACGCGAAATCGGTATTCGAAAAGCTTTGGGAGCAACACCCTTTAATATTGTTAGCACATTGGTTTTTGAATCGATTTTGGTAACGACTATAGCGGGTTATGCCGGTTTGGTTTTGGGTGTCGGATTAATTGAATTAATTTCATTTGGATTGCGTTCTGCCGGTGCCGAGTTGCCTTTTTTTAGAAATCCGGAAATTGATTTTCAGGTCGCCATAACAGCCATGATCTTATTAATTGTTGCAGGTGCAATTGCCGGATTAATACCTGCTGCGCGTGCGGCGAAAATCATGCCCATAGAAGCCATGAGAGCAGATTAACATGTGGATAGATACTGAGAAGTGGCAGGAAATTTTTAAAACACTGGGCCAACACAAGTTGCGAACTTTTTTAACAGGACTCGGTGTTTTTTGGGGCATCTTTATGCTCACTTTATTATTAGGGGCAACCAAGGGACTTGAAAACGGTGTAAATAATCGTTTTCCAGCAGTGCCCAATGTGGTGTTTGTTTGGATTAAAGGCACCACACAAATGCCGTATCAAGGAATGTCCGTCGGCAGACAAGTTGGATTTAAAGCAGAAGATGTTGCCTTGATTGAAAAAAATGTCCCTAGTGTCGGATTTATTCGTGGACAAAATTCCGTTGGCATTTGGAATGGCACGCCGCCCTACACAGTGCGCAAAGAAAAGAACGGTACGTTTTATGTTGAAGGGACTCATGCAGGAATGGAAGGTATTAAATCCTTCACCGTCAACCAAGGCCGTAGCATTAATGATATTGATAATCGCGATAGACGAAAAGTTGCCGTGATTGGTAAACGAGTGCTGACGCAACTATTTAATCCCGATGAAAATCCGATTGGGGCAGACATTACATTAAATGGAATTAATTTTACGGTCGTCGGCGTTTTTGAATCTTACACTGCTGGCAATAAACAACAGGAAGAAGAAAAAATTTATTTGCCCAATGACACTTTGCGCTATTCGTTTAATCAAGTGGATTGGATTGGTAGTTTCGCCATTGTCCCCAAGCCTGGCGTTCATGCGGCGGTTGCCGAACAAGAGGTCAAAGCATATCTTGCCGAATTAAAAAAAGTGCATCCGGATGATCGTGGAGTATTCGGCAGTTTTAATTTGCAAAACGAATACGAAAAAATAGAGGGACTATTTTTCGGTATGACATTTGTCGGTTGGTTTGTTGCTGTGGGTACTATTCTTTCAGGCGCAATTGGTGTCGGCAATATCATGTTGATTGTTGTCAAAGAACGCACACGTGAAATTGGGTTGAGAAAAGCCTTGGGCGCAACACCCGCATCAATTACCGGAATGATTGTGCAAGAAGCCATTTTTATTACCTCAATAGCGGGATATGCAGGTTTGGTTGCAGGTGTGTCGATCCTTGAGTTGGCCAACATGCTACTGGCTAAGGCCGAAGATAAAGGCTTCTTTGGTACATTCGAATTGAATTTTAATACGGCGTTGATTGCATTGACCGTTCTTATCATTTCCGGATTGTTTGCGTCTATGTTGCCTGCATCAAAAGCGGCGGCAGTTAATCCGATTGTTGCTTTACAAGATGAGTAAGACCCCACCCTAACCCTCCCCCTTACCAAGGGAGGGGATCAGTTACTCCCCCTTGGCAAGGGGGAGTCTAGGAGGGGGTCTCGTGAATAAGTTTTTTAGAATATTAATTAGGAACATCATGATGAAAAAGTTTTTTGTAAGGTTGCTGATTGCTTTGGTTGCTATTATTTTTATCTGGACTGCATTTTTTCTCTATGGAAAATCGCAAGAAAAACCTGTGATTTATACCAGCGACACTGCGTTTAGAACCACTATCACCAAAAAGACTGTGGCAGTCGGCAAGGTTATCCCTCGTCGTGAAGTGGAAATCAAATCACAAGTGTCCGGTGTGGTTGAAAAGCTTTATGTAGTAGCCGGCCAGTCAGTTAAAAAAGGTGACATTCTCGCCAAAATTACCTTGGCACCCAACATGGTTCAGTTAAATCAAGCTGAATCCCAACTCGAACAAGCCAAATTAAATTTGGATAATATTAAGACCGAGTACGAGCGCCAGAAAAAACTCTATGAACAAAAATTAATTTCGTCTTCTGAATTTAACAAACAAACCTTGCAATATGATTTGTATCAAGAAGCTGTGACTTCTGCTGAAAACAACGTGCTCTTGTTGAAAAAGGGTGCGACAAAAAAGTCTGAAAAAGTGTCAAACATGATCGCTGCCACTGTGACAGGTATGGTGTTGGACCTTCCTTTCAAAGAGGGTGCGTTTATTGTTGAAACCAGTTCATTTGGTTCGGGCACAACAATTGCCACATTAGCCGATATGCAAGATATGATTTTCGAAGGTTTGGTTGATGAATCCGAAGTCGGCAAAATTCATGAAGGCATGGAGTTAATTCTCAGTGTTGGTGCACTCGAAGGTGAACCATTCACTGCAGTGCTGGAATATATTTCCCCTAAAGGAATTACGGATCAGGGCACTATTAAATTCCAAATCCGCGCGGCAGTAAAACTTAACGATAAATTATTCCTGCGCGCCAATTACAGTGCCAATGCCGACATAGTTTTAGAAAAACGCGAAAACATAGTCGCCATCAACGAGCGCAATTTAATTATTGAAGACAAAAATTATTTTGTTGAAGTTGAAACCGGGCCACAAAAATTCGAAAAGCGTTCAATAAAAACCGGCTTGTCTGATGGCATTAATACTGAAATTCTTGAAGGCCTCAAAGAAGGCGACAAAATCAAACATCTCTAATCCCAACGAATCCCACTGAGCGGTTGTTGCAAAACAATCGCTCTTTTTTATGAGGGAGCTAATGCAGATATATCAGGAGGTCTTTTTCAGTGACAGTACAGAGCGTTGGGGTTTGTCTGGTCGTTCGGCAAATTGTTTGGCTAATTCCTGACGAGCCTTCAGGGCTTCCATTTTGGCATCTTGTACCGGATTCGACGACCGCCAGGACTTGGGAACCGCTTCACCGGATTTTGCCAGAAACCCTAGTCCCGAGCGTAACAAACGCGCCTGATCAACAAAACTCATTCCCTCGGGAAACTTGCCGGGATAAACCTCGGAAGGATCTTTTGGATCACCTTCGATACGAATAGTGAATCCGCTGACATGAGTTGCTGTGCCTTTAGCCGGATCGGCTGTCCAATCGTCAAAATTCATAAAAACCACAGGATATTAATTAACGGAGTCGGCATTAAAGCATAAAGTAATTGCCTAACAAAATAGCTAAATGCTATTTAAACTGCTAAAAAATTGCACGTTATCGAGTTAACTTTGCTCATAAAAAAATACTCATGGCCACTTTGATAATGCCCTGTATTTGCGCTCAAGCGGAAATCAGGCAATTGGCCAGCGATAGCTTTGTCATTTCCGTTGCGCAAGAAGCGCGGCTAGACCAGTTTCACTGCCAAGCAAAAATAGATCGGGGTTGCAGAGTAAACATTATTCACGAAACTGAAACAACAAAAAATTTTAGATCACAAAAATAAAATCAAATTGATTAGTGCATAGATAAAACCAAAGCTGAAGTGGTATTCAAGAAACCAGCGGGGAATACGAAATCCCACAATTGCGGATGGATCGGTGAAGTCTGTCTTTCGCAACAAATACCAAGTGTAAACACAGGAAAATAAATAATTCACTGAGAAAAGTAAGCACACCAGCATTTTCCAAGGTGTTAAATCCCAAATAAACATGCCAATCAGGCAAATCACAAACCATATTAATTCGATACTGGTAGACCAGACCAATCTCTTGTCTAACAACCATAATTCATTGGCTTTAAGCAGAAGGCGAGCCTCATAGAGACAGATAATGCCCACCATTGAAGCCAATAAATGAAAATATTCCAGTAGCATTAGTCACCTTAAAATAAAGAATCGGGGTTAACGAGTTTATTACGCCAATAGCTATTTTTGCGAATGGCTTACCCTAAAGCAAATCGCTTTTCGGTACAACAGATGGTATATTTCGCCCTCGTTTTTGTTCTAATCCTTAGAGTTTAGCTTTACATATTTAATTCGATCATTATTTTACGAGTTTGTGAGAGAATCCATGACAGAAATATTTATTTTGCAAAATCAGGCAAAGTTATTTTTGGGTAAACAAA